>JAFGHX010000205.1 GCA_016929905.1 Kiritimatiellia bacterium | reverse complement strand
CCGGCATCGCCTTGTGCGCGCCGCGGCCCCCGTGCATCCAGAATACCCGCGTCAAAATTCACCGTATTTTTCGGACAGGACACTAGTACCAGATCTCCATCCTCAGCCCCCGCTCGTCGCAGACGGGTCCCGAGCCCGGCAGGCGGCGGGGCTTCTCGCCGCCGACGACGTGTGCGGCGACGCTGAGCCCGACGGCGGCGTCGAGGATATCATCGAACGTGGCCTTGCCGGTGAGCGTGCCGCTCTCAATACCGAACCCGTCGATCCGGCCGGTTTCGAGCAGGACATTGAGCCGCTGCAGCAGACCGTCAGCCCGATGCTTGGAGGCGAGCACGCGGCCGGCGAGCCGCTTCCAGGCCAGTTCCGGATGAAACTCGACGACGCGCGCCTGCAGCGCGGGGGTGATGAGGGCGTCCACTTCCCGCAATTTCGGCACGATCCCCCAGACGGGCAGCGCGGCGGCCCGGCCGGCGAGTTGCCGGTGCAGGTGCTGGAAATCCGTTGAGGAGTCCGCCTCGAGCGCGCCGCGCGGCGGGGCGTAGAACACGCGGCTCTGGGAATCCCGGCCGAGCGCCTCGCGCGCTTCCACGTCGCAGAGCCGGGCGACGGGCCCGGCCGGCAGCCCGATCGGCATATCCACGACGACGGCATCGCATGAAGCCGTCGCCTCGAGCACCGCGCCGAAGTCGGGGCACAAGAGCGGGCGCGGTTTGCGTGCGCAGGGCCACGTCTCGCTCGTCACCACGATCCAACCATCGGGGCAGCCGTCGACACCGGCGATCATTCGGGCGGCCCCCTCACGACCCGGCCGACGTAATAACGGCCGTCGGTGAACCGGCCGACCACGCGGGTGAAGTCGCGGTTGAACTGCAGGTAGATCCGTAACACGGCCGCGCCGGCCGAGCGCAGACAGACGCGCCCCTCAGCAGGCTGCCCGCCGAGATACGCGTTGCCGCGCGTGTCCGGCAGGCAGGCCCTGAACCGTTTTCTCATAGGCATGGGCACTCCAGCCCGCAGCCCGTCACGCGCCGGCCGAGTCCGGCGGCGAGTAGAGGGCGTCCAGATCCGAGTGGCAGCCGGCCAGCGCCTCCACGACGCGGGGGTCAAACTGAGTCGCGGCGTTGTTCGTGATGTCGGTGACGGCCGCCTGCAGCGAAACCGCCGGCTGGTAGGGCCGGCCGAACCGCATGATCTCGAAGGCGTCGGCCACGGCCACGATGCGCGTCGCGAGCGGGATGGCGTCGCCCGCCACGCCGCGCGGATAGCCGGTCCCGTCGTACCGTTCATGATGGGCATGGACCGCGTCGGCCACGTTCTGGAGCGCGGGGAATTTGGAGAGGATATTGTAGCCGACCTGCGAATGGGTCCGCATGATGGCCATCTCTTCCGTCGTGAGCGAGGACGGTTTGCACAGAATCGCGCTCGGCACGGCGATCTTGCCGATGTCGTGCAGCTCGCCGACCTGGCGCACGAGGTCCTGCTCCTGCTCGCTCAGCCCCAACCGTTGGGCGAGGAACCGCGCATAGTGCCCGGTTCGTTGCGAGTGGAGCGGGAAATCCGGCACATGAATGGCCACAATCCGCAGCAGCACGCCGAGCAGGGCGGCGGAGAGCGGCTCGGCCTCCTCGGGCCGGGCCGGCGAGCGGTCAAGATCGAGAATATCCACGCCGGGCGAGTACGGCTCGGTCACGACGTCGCTGACCGTTTCGAGCCGCGCGATCGTCTCGGAGATCTTGGCCGCGTACTCGACGATCTCCTGCAGCGCGCCGCGGAACGTGGTCGGCTCCGCGGCGCCCTCTTCCAGGGCCAGCTCGAGCATCTGGGCCTGGATCGTAATGACCGTCAGGTGCTGGTTCACCCGGTGCATCAGGGCGCCGGCCACCAGCCGCACGGCTTCCACCTTGTGCGCCTTCTCCATGACGGCGGCCTGTTCCCTGTCGGGCGTGACGTCGTGAATCACGATGACCGCACGCCCGCTGGCCGGCCGCGGATTCACGCACGTGAACCGCAACGCCGTCTTGCGGCCGGACGGCAGGGTCACGTCGCTCTCGCAGACCTCGCGGGTACCCCGCTTGCGCAGGGCGTCGCTGAGCATGTCGGGTTCCGCCAGCGCAAACAGCTCGACCATCGGCTTGTTCAGCACGTCGGTGAAGGTGGTGTAGCCCATCAGGTCGAGCAGCGCCCTGTTCGCCCGGGTGACGACCCCATTCTCGTCAACGAGCAGCATGATCTCCGGGTTCATGTCGATCATCTGCTCGAGTTCCTGCTTGGCCCGCTCGATGATCCTGTTTAGGTCGGCCATCCGACACCCCCCCTTCCCCGGCAGCATGCGGGAAATGTAGGGGCACAGGTCGGGAACTTCAAGCATATTGCGCGGCCCAAAATCCGCGAGTAGACCTCGCGGATTTGGAAGGGTCAATGGTCAATGGTTGACGGTTGATTCCGTTCGCCGAACCAACGGCTTTCCAACGGAACCGCCGCACGACCCGCCATCCACGATCCTCGGCTCCGGCCGCAGGCCGCTTGGCCCATCACCAGTCCAGGAAGTCTTCTTCCTCGAGCAGTTGCTGCAGGCGGCGCTGGACGATCTCGTCGCGGTGCGCCTGGCGCTTCTCGATGAGCGCTTCGAGCCGCTGCAGTTCGCCGGCCAGCGTGGCGAACTCGGCTTTCATCAGATCCAGCCGGACCGCGAACGACTCCTGCAGCACCTTCCCGAGTTGCCCCTTCAGCGCCTCCTTTTCCGGGCCGCCGGCCCGGCGGCAGGCGCGCGCGAGTGAGTCGGCCTGCCGTTCCAGTTCGCGCCGTTTCAACATCTTGTGGAACAGCTCGGGTTTCTCGCGCTTCATTTCGAGCAAGTCGAGGTTCTGTTCCACGAGTTCCGACAGTTCGTTTACCGCCTGCTCGGCCTCGCGTTGGGCCAGGTGTTTAATCTGCTGCATCTGCTCAGCGGAAACCTCCCAGATGAAGTCGAGCACTTCCTTCGCGTTCACATCCGGGAACCGCCGGAACACGGATTCGACCACTTCATCCAACCCCTGGCGCCGCCGGTGCGCCCGGTCGCGCTCCGCGCGCTCGGCCCGGTCGCGCTCCTCATCGCGTCGGCGTTCGGCCCGCTCGCGGGCCTCGGCGGCTTCGCGGGCCTCGGCTCCTTCTCGCACGACGGCGCGATCACGGTCCCGCCCTTCGCGCGGGACGTCCCGATCGGCGTCGTGCGGCTCATCCGCGGCGGACCGAAGCGCCAACCCGCCAAGAACCAGTGCACAAGAAACGACCAGACAGGTCTGTTTGCGCCAGATAGCCATGGGTTTCCTCCCTTTCCAGTTTCGTGTCCAGATTCGTCCGCCGGGGCCGGGGCTCGGCTTCCGGTCCCGGAGGCCTGCTCCCGGCCCTGTTGCCGTCGCCTTCCACTTCATTCGCGAGCCGCGCGATGCGTCTGGCGAGCGCCAGCCGCGCCTCCTGCGCGGAGTCATGCCGCTGCGTCGCGCGAAGCGTCCTGCGGAACTGCGTCAACTCGCGACGCAGCGTCGCGTAGCCGGTCTCGATCTCGCGGTCGAGCCCGTCCAGAGGGAACCCGGACGGTTGTTCCAATTCCGTCGTACGCGCCGTCGCCGGAACTGACGGACCGATCGGCCCCTGTTCCGCGGGCCGCCGCCAGACATGCAGGCAGACCAGCAGGCACGCCGCGGCCGCCGCGCCGGCGACGCCATACCGCAACGCCCGGCGCCGCCACCGCACGCGCCCTCCACCGCCGCCGGCCCGTGCCAGCCGTTGCGCCGCACGCTGCCGGATGATCGTGGATTCCTGCGCACGGAGTGCGACGCGCTGCTCCGCCGCGCCGAGCTGTTCCAAACCGCCGATCAGCGCCTGCACCCCGCGGCATTCGCGACAGCGAGTCAGGTGCTCTTTCAGCCCAGGCGCCGACGGCCTCTCTCCCCGCAGCAACGCATCTATGACCGCTTCACATTCCACTCAGCCACCCCCACCCTTCCACTCTTCCATTCTTCCATTCCGCCTTCCCCTACTCCGGCCGATACTCGTCGCCGAGCGCGACGCGCAGCGTGGCGAGCGCCTCCCGCGCCTGCCACAGCACGGTGCCCAGCGGCCGGCCCAGGGTATCGGCGATCTGGCGAAACGTGAGACCGGCATGGAAACGGAGCATCAGGATATCCCGTTCCTTGGCCGGCAACGCCGCCAACGCGTCGCGCAGTCCCGCATGCCGGTCGCGTGCAGCCGCCTCCCGGGCCGGATCGGCCAGCTCGACGCGCGCGGCGGCAGGCTGCTCGACCGTGCCGGAGCCTGCATCGGCCGGGCGTTCGAACCGGCGGCGCCGCAACAGATCGATCGCCCGGTTTCTGGCGGTCCGGAACAGCCACGGGCCGACGCCTTTTGCGGGGTCTATCCGCTGCGGCCGGGCCACCAGGCTGACGAAGGCATCCTGCACCACATCGACGGCCGTCTCGCGTTCGCCGATCAGACCGCGCACGTAGGCGAAGAGCGGCGCGCGATATTTCTCGAAAATCGCGTCGAATGCGCCCGTCTCGCCCCGGCGCAGGCCCTCGACGAGCCTGCGCTCGGCCTGTCCTGACTCGGTCCCGTCACACATGAGTACTACGCACGAACGGCGGCGATTATTGGTAAAAGGTTCTCCCTTCCGCGCTCGTCTGAGAGCCATTCCGGACAGACCCTGTTTCAGTGCGCGGGCTCTGAGGCGGCATTCGGCGCGGCGGCGGCACGGGGCGCGGCCAGCATGGGGTCTCTGGCAAGCGGCGGAAGCGCGGACTCCAATGGGATGTCGCCGGGGCCGGGCAGCCACTTGCCGTCTTTCTCGCGGCCGAACGTCTTGGCCATCCCGGCATCGGCCCAGACGGGCCATTGAATGGCGGTCTGCAGCTCATGCGTGCCGTCGGCGCCGGCGGCGAGCACAAGATCGTTCACGCACAGGCACCGGTTCGCTTCCAGCCGGCGCAGGAAGTCGATCAACTGTTCGAACCCGCCTTTGGCAGACGCGCGCACGAGGTAGACGTCGAATTCGCGGCCGTGTTCGCCGGCGCCGGGCACACGCGAGCGGCCAACCGCCCGAACGTCGGACACGACCGTCTTGCTCCCGGCTGCCGCCAGCGCCAGCCATGCCTTGGCCGCGGCGGCGTAGTCCTGCCCGGCCCGTGCCTTCAGCACGCCGTGCCACGCCAATGCGTCGAGCCGCGCGCCAAGCTGCTCGGCGTCGGTCCCTGCCGCGCGAGCCTGCTCGTCGACGCCTCGGAGCGCGCGGCGCGGGAACCGGGCGCTGATCGAGAACGCGCGGTCGGTGCGCAGCGCGCCGGGCGACGAGTCCAGCCGGTAGGCATCCACGCGCAGGTTCGCGTGACACGCTCGGAACGACGGGTGCTCCGCCAGCTGCTTGAGCAGCTGCTCGACAGCCGAGTTCGCGCTCTGCCCGCGCGCCCGGCCCTGCAGGACCAGCCGGAACTCGCGCAGCGGCGGGCCCTCGGCGGCGCGGAGCTGGCCGTCGACTTCAACGCGCGAGAAGCTGACCGGCGCCGGCACGTCCAGGCCCAACACGGCGAGCAGCGGATGCCACGCAATCCGCGAGTCCTGCCAGCCCGCCAGTTCGTCAAGCGCCCGCCGGATCCGAACGGGATCGGTCGGTTCAAGCGCGGAAGTCGCGTCTTGCGGCTGGACAGCCGCCGGCGGCCGAACGGGCGGAACGGGTGCCGCAGGGGCCGACTCCGCTTCCCTCTGGCGCGGCGGGGCGGCAGCGGGCTCGGGCCGCGCAGGCCGCGTCGGAGGAGGCGGCGCCGCCTGGCGTTTGGGCTTCGAGTCCGCGCGCGGCGACGCCGGCGCCGGAGGGACGGCCGGCTGCGCCGGCGGCGCCCCCGCCTGCCGGCCGGCGGCCGGCGGGGCAGGCGGCGGTGCCGACGCAGCGACTTCCGGCTCGTCCGGCTCCGAGGACAGGTGCAGCGCGTACGAAACCAGCAGGCTCAGCGCGAAATACAGCACAAAAGCCGCGACGGCTTTGCCAGCCGAATACCGGCCGGCCAGCGGGAGCACCGCCACCATGAGCACCGCCACTACAAGCAGCACATAGTGCTGCAGCCGGTCTCTCAAGAACAACTCGGCCAGGACCGAGCCGCCCATGACAAGCAGCGTGCACAACACCGCCCGCGGCGCCCGGTACTTGCCCTCCCCCACGAAATACAGAATCACGCCAAGCAGCAGCGTCTGGATGAGCAGGTCCGTAACAAGATTCCAGCCGATCAGCATGTGTACCGCCCGTCCGGGTTTCAGGTGTCAGGCGTCAGGATACCTGCCGGGGCCTGGAAATGCCATGAAAAAGGGGAGATTCCGGCCCGGGCCGACGGCGGCTTCTCCTTTTCTTGACAGGGGCGGCGGGCGCCTCGACACTTTTTCTACCCCAGATCGACGTCCGGCACGTCACGCACGGCGGGGGCAACGGAAAAGAAGCCTTCCGGCTGGAACCCGAACAGACGGGCGACGAGATTGCTGGGGAACGTCTCGCGCTTGTTACGGTAGTCGCGCACGTTGCCGTTGAAGAAGCGGCGCGCGGCCTGAATACGATCTTCGGTGTTGATCAGCTCCTTCTGCAGTTTCAGGAAGTGCTGGTCCGCCTTGAGCGCCGGATACTGCTCCACAACGGCGAGCAGCCGTTTCAACGCGCCCACCAGTTGCGTCTCGTCGGCCGCCTGCTGGATCGGCGCGCCGTTGCTCGCCATGCACAAGGCGCGCAGGCGGGTGACCTGCTCCAGCACATCCTTCTCATGCGCCGCGTACCCCTTGACCGTCGCGACGAGGTTCGGAATCAGCTCATAGCGCCGCTTCAGTTCCGTATCGATGTCGCTCCACGCCTCGCGGATGTGGTTCCGGAGCCTGGTCAAAGCGTTGTAGGTGATCGCCGCGTAGAGCACCGCGACGAGTGCGACTGCGCCAATCAAAGCCGGCATCGTCAACTCCTTTCAAACAGATAGTCGGGCATGCGCTCCCGTACGGCCGCCAGCCGCCGCAGGTTGGGTTCGATCTGCTCCGGCTTCAGCCGCGCCTCGAACCCGATGCCCAACGCGTCGTATTCGATCTCGATCGTCAGGTCCGTGTTGGCCAGCAGGTATTCGATCATCCTCGCATTACACACATCGTAGGCGAACTTCTTGTCGCGCGACCGCACGCAGAACCGCCGCGAGAATTCGTGCGACTCGAAATCGATGTCGTCATAACCGAACGCCTGCGCGATCTTGGAGAAAATCCCCTCCCTGGCAACGATCAACTCGGGGAACCGCGCGGGCAGCGCGAGAATGAAGAACGAGAAGCGGTGGTGCTGTGTGCGCCTGTGCCCCTTTGAATCCCTCGTATAGGTTTCGTAGTGATAGTCGAATGCCGCGACTTCGTGCCCCTCATACACACCGGAGATCACGTTGAACGCATAGCGATTCGAGCCTTGGGCCAGCCGGTTCAGGAACCGGAACCGCTCGGCCAGCCCATGGTTCTTCGCGGCGCTGAACCGCAGCCCAAGCCGCTGTGCCAGCACGGCCATGGCTTCGCGCCGCTTCTTCGCCGCGATGGCGTTCAGGATCGCGACGGCGACGACAACCGCGACGAAAAGGACAAACAGCAGGAACATGCCGTTCGTGGTGCCTCCTGTCAGGACTCGGGGCTTTCGGCGAAGGCAGGAATGCCTGCGCGGCTTCCCCTTGCCGCAAACTTCAGAAAATGTTCCGGCGAAAGCCCGTACACCTTCTTGAAGGTGCGCGAGAAATGGTAGGGATCGGCAAATCCCACCTCTGCGGCAACTTCCTTGATCAAGGTGCGTGAACCGTGCAGCCGGTTGACGGCATGCTGCATCTTCTGCCGCAGAAGATACTGGTACGGACTGCCGTGCCCGAACTGCTGGAACAGCCGGCACAGGTAGGACGCGTTCACGCGCGTTTGGGCGGCAATCTGCCCGAGCGTGCTCAACGCGAGGTAATGCGCCTCGATGAACTCACGGCAACGCCGGTAGGTCTGGAACGCGCGGGTGCCGCGCGCCGTCGGCGGAATGACGCTCTCGGCCACCTTCAAAAAGAGCAGGCGCAGCAGCGTCGCACAGATGGCGGGCGTCAAGCGGGTGTTTCGTGCCCCTTCACGATACAGGCTCTCGAATATCTCGATGAGCTCGTTGTGCGCCGCCACCATCGCCATCTGTCCAAGGCCGGGCGGCCCTTCCCGCAGGCACGCCTCCCCCTCGCCTCCCACGAAATCGATGAAATACTTCAGCATCGGCTTGCGCGGACTCGTCCGAATCGTGTGCGGTACGCCTGGCCCGTACGTGAACAGACACATCGGCCGCAGCACGTGCGGCTTGCCGTCAAGAACCAGACTGCCTTCCCCCTCCGCCACATATTCGACGGCAAAGAACCGGAAGTCCCGCCGGTCGATCACGTAATCCGGCGCGCATCGTTCCCGCCCCCCACACACAACCGTGATCTCACCGCCCGCGCGCGGCGCCAGGTTCAGATAGTAGCAGCACGACTCCGAAACCTGGGTCGATATGAATGCAGGCCGCCTGACCGTCTTCATCCCAGCCCCCAACCTGCTCCCAAACTTGCTCCCTAACTTGCTCGAGAACCCGCCTTCGCGCGGCGCTGCGGCGGGCGCGGCTCACTCGCGAACTCGAGAACTTGTCCGGCGCAGCTCGCTCGACAGGCTTCCTTCCGCGCCGCATGGTGCCGCGCGGCGCGGAAAAAGTCAATAATCTTCATCCGATTCTCGATTGCTTCCATGGAAAGACGTGCCGCTGTCCCATAGGGTTGGGCAGGGAAAAAGGCGAAGAATCAACAGGAGCGCGTCACATGCAATACCGGGCGTTCGGCAAGACAGGGCTGAAGGTATCCGTACTCGGGTTCGGGACATCGTCACTGGGCAGCGTTTTCCGGGAGATCGACGAGCAGGCGGGGATCCGGGCAACGCGGCTGGCGCTGGATCAGGGGATCAACTTCATCGATTCCGCGCCCTACTACGGCCTGACGCGAGCGGAGACGGTGCTGGGCAAAGCGCTGAAAGGCGTTCCCCGCGAGCGCTACATCCTGGCCACGAAGGTCGGGCGTTACGGGCATGAGTTGGACGGTTTCGACTTTTCCGCCTCGCGCGTGACGCGCAGCATCGACGAAAGCCTCGCGCGGCTGGGCGTGGACCATATCGACGTGATCCAGGTGCACGATATCGAGTTCGGCGCGCTCGATCAGATCGTGGCCGAAACGCTGCCCGCCCTGCGCCGGGTGCAGGACCAGGGCAAGGTTCGGTACGTGGGCATCACGGGTCTGCCGTTGAACGCGTTGCGCTACGTGATGGACCGTGCGGAGGTGGACACGGTTCAAACGTACTGCCACTACTGCCTGAACGACTCATCGCTCGCGCGGCTGCTGCCGTACCTGACGGAGCGCGCAGTGGGCGTGGTGAGTTCGGCGCCGCTCGCGATGCGGCTGCTCACCGAAGCAGGCCCGCCCGATTGGCATCCCGCACCGCCCGAGATCCGTGCCCGCTGCGCCGAGGCGGCGCGTTTCTGCCGTGAGCGCGGCGCCGACATTGCGAAGCTGGCTCTCCAATTCGCGGTTTCGAACCCGGCCATCCACACGACGGTTGTGAGCACGGCCAGCCCGGACCGCCTCGCGCAGAATGTCGGCTGCATCCGAGAACCGATCGACCATGCGCTGGTGAAGGACGTGCTCGGGGTCCTGGCCCCCATCCACAACGAGACCTGGCCGCAGGGCCGTGCCGAGAACAACCGGCTGCCGGACGAAGCGATGTGCGCCGTGCTCACCGGGGAGTCGTCATGCTGAACGTGGATTCACACCACCATTTCTGGCAGTACAACGCGGCGGAATACGGGTGGATCGGCGACACGATGGCCGGCCTGCGCCGCGATTTCGGGCCGCAGGACCTGGAACGCGAGATACGGGCCGCGGGCCTAGACGCGGTCGTCTCCGTGCAGGCGCGGCAGTCGCTGGCGGAAACCGAATGGTTGTGCGGGCTGGCCGCACGCCACGCCTTCATCGCCGGCGTCGTGGGATGGGTGCCGCTGGCAGACCGGGATATCCGTGCCCGGCTCGATGCGCTGGCGGCGCACCCGAAACTGAAAGCCGTGCGGCACGTGCTGCAGGACGAACCGGACGCCTCGTACATGCTGCGGCCGGACTTCAATGCGGGCGTGGCGGTTCTGCGCGAGTACGGGCTGGCCTACGACATCCTTATTTATGAACGGCATCTGCCGCAGACCCTCGAATTCGTGGACCGGCATCCCGACCAGGTCTTCGTTCTGGACCACGCGGGCAAGCCGCTGATAAGATCGCAAACCCGTTCGCCCTGGGACGCGCGGATACGCGAGCTGGCGAAACGCGCCAACGTGTACTGCAAAGTGTCCGGGATGGTGACCGAGGCGGACTGGGCGGCCTGGAACGAGGCCCAGCTCAGGCCGTATGTCGACGTGCTGCTGGAGAGTTTCGGGCCCGCGCGTCTGATGTTCGGCTCGGACTGGCCCGTCTGCCTGGCGGCCTGCCCGTACGCGCGGTGGCTTGAGACGGTGCGCGGGTACATCGGGCGGCTGAGCGCGGATGAGCAGGCGAGCCTTCTCGGCGGCACGGCGGTAAAGGCCTATGGGTTGAGCGGCTGACAGGCGTGGCATGAACGTGTTCGTCATCACAGAACCCGGCCGGACGCAGATCGTCCAGCGCCCGGCCCCGGCACCGGGCGCGGAGGAGGTGCTGTTGCGCGTCGGCACGGTCGGCCTGTGCGGCTCGGACCTGAAGACCTTCCGGGGCGCCAACCCACTGGTGGCCTACCCGCTCGTGCCCGGTCACGAGGTGGGCGCCTGGGTGGAACGAACCGGGGCGTCGGTGCCGGACCGCATCCGGGCCGGCCTGCGGGTGACGCTGGCCCCCTACTCCTCCTGCGGCAGGTGCTCCGCCTGCCGGCAGGCCCGCCCGAACGGCTGCCGCGACAACCGGACGCTCGGCGTTCAGCGCGACGGCTGCCTGCAGGAGTACGTGTGCGTCCCCTGGCAGGCTCTGCACGCTTCGCCCGAGTTGTCGGTGGACGAGCTGGCATTGGTGGAACCGCTCACGATCGGCTTTCACGCCATCGGCAGGGGCCGGGTCGCCGCCGGCGAAACCGTGGCGGTGCTCGGGTGCGGGACGGTCGGACTCGGTGCGGTGGCCGGTGCCGTTGCCCGGGGCGCGACGGTGATCGCCGTCGACGTCGATGCGGACAAACTGCGGCTCGCGACGCAGATCGGGGCGCGGCACGCGGTGAATTCGCGTGAGCAGGAGCCGGGCCCGGCGCTGCGCGCGCTGACCGGCGGCGAAGGGCCCGAGGTGGTCGTGGAAGCTGTCGGCCTGCCGCAGACATTTGTGGCCGCCGTCGAGGCCGTCTGCTTCGCCGGCCGCGTGGTCTACATCGGCTACGCGAAGGAGCCCGTCGCGTACGAGACCCAACATTTCGTCCGCAAAGAACTGGACATCCTCGGGTCCCGCAACGCGATGCCCGACGACTTTCGCGCGGTCATCGCCTGCCTCCGAGCCGGGACGGTCCGCGCCGGCTCGCTCATCTCCCGTACCGTTCCCCTGTCCGATGCGGGCAACGCCCTGGCCGACTGGGCCGCGGCGCCGGCCGCCTTCAAGAAGATCCTGGTCAGGCTCGCCGAAGCGTGATGCTCGGAAGCCCGATCCGACGAGTAAGTTCTCGAGCAAGTTGGGAATGAGAACGGTTACCGTCAACCGGCCCGGGCGGCTTTCGCGTTGACAGTGCGGGCCGTATCTAGAATCATCTCGCCATGTCTTCCGGGCTTCAGAGTCTCGGCAGGGGCCGGCTGCTCTCGGCTCTGGCCGTCATCGTCATTCCGCTCGGCGTTCTTGCCGGTTTCGCCTCGCTGCACGTGCGCCACATTGGCGCGGCGATGACGGCGCGCGAAGAGGAGGCACTGCGCCAATACGCGCATTCGGCGGCCCGCGAACTCGGCTATCAGGTCTCCCAGGCTGAAGGCGAGCTGCTGCGGATGCTCGACCTGCAATCGCTCGGCGGCTTGGTTGCGTCGCTGGCGCAGATCGAGCTGACGCGGCCGGAAACGGTCTGCTTCGCATTGACGGAGGACGGATCGCTGTTGTATCCCGATCCGGCCCATCTCCAGGCCGAGGCGGACGCGGAGACCGACCTCATGCCGGCACTCGCCGTGCTTGATCCGGCGGCACGGCGGCGCGAGGTCATCCGCGCGGTCGGCGCGCGGAAACGCGATCTGCTCGATCACGCGCGGCTGCAGGATATCGCGCGCGTCCATCTTCCGGACGGTGCGCCGCCCCTGATCGTGTCGCTGCATCGGTTCCGGGACGACCGGGCGGCCGGTCTGCTGGGCTTCTGCTGGGCGCCGGCCCAGGTGGAGGAGTGGGGGTTCTCGGCCGTCACGCACGCCATGCCGCCCGGCTACCGGCTGGTCCTGCTCGACGCGGCCGGGAACGGGCTGTTCCACTACCCGCTTACACCGGACGCCTCGCCGGAAGCCGGCGCGGCGCCGGCCCTTTCGGCGACGCTTGCGCTGCCGCGCGAGGTGTTCCCGTGGTCGATCCGGGTCGCGCCGGAAGACCCCACGGCGATTCGCCGGCTCGTACGGCGGCAGGTCCTCTTCTACGGCGGGGCCCTCGCCTTTCTCGGCGCTCTGATCGCGGCGGGCATCTGGATGCTGATCGCGATGACCGTGAAGGAAGCCGAACTCGGCCGGCTGAAGGCCGATTTCGCGGCCAACGTCTCGCATGAACTCCGCACGCCACTGGCGATGATCCGGGCGGCGGGCGACGCGCTGGCCGAGCGTCCGAATCTGGACCGGCCCCGAGTGGACCGCTACCTGGGCATCATCCAGCGCGAAACCCATCGCCTGACGGACCTGGTCAACACGGTGCTGAGTTTCGCGAAGGCGGGCCGCAAGGGCGCGGGCTACCCGCTGGAGCCCACGAATCTCGCGGCGCTGGTCGCCGAGTACGTGGACGGGTATCGCCCTTACGCCGAAGAGCAGGGCTTTGACCTGCATCTCACGCTCCCCGCAGGCCCGCGATATGCGCTGGCCAATCCCGACGGCCTCCAGTTGGTGCTCGGCAATCTGCTCGACAACGCCGTGAAGTTCTCGCGCGAAGAGAAAGCGATCGCCGTGGGGATCGAGGAATCGGACGCCGAACTCGGCTTCTCTGTCCGCGACCGGGGGATGGGGATCGACGCGAAGTATCATGCCAAGATCTTCGAGAGCTTCTTTCGCATCGAGGGTGGCCTGGTAAAGGAGACCCGCGGAACCGGCATCGGCCTGGCGCTGGTGCGCGACATTGTGACGGCACATAACGGTCGGGTGGAACTGGACAGCCAGCCGGGAGCGGGCGCCACCTTCACCGTGTGGCTGCCGAGGCCGAAGGGTTGATGCCCGCCACACGCCCGCTGCAATCGGCAATTGACAATCGTCAATCGTCGATCAACAATCCTCAATTCCCGGAAGGGCGCGACAATGCCGAAGATACTGGTGATCGAAGACGAGAAAGACATGCAGTTCATCCTCTCGGACAACCTATCCGAGGAGGGATACGACGTGGAAACGGCCTCCGCGGGCAAAGAGGGGCTGAGCAAGGCGCTCTCGGGCGCATTCGATCTGGTCGTCCTCGACATCATGCTGCCGGAGATGAGCGGGATCGAGGTGTGCAAGCTGCTGCGCGCGCAGGATGCGGTCACGCCGGTGATCATGCTCACGGCGAAGGGCGACGAGATCGACAAGGTCGTCGGGCTCGAGGTCGGCGCGGATGACTACATCACCAAACCGTTCGGCATGCGCGAATTCCTGGCGCGGGTGAAAGCCGCGCTGCGCCGGGCCGGCGTTCTTCATGCGGAACGCCCGTCCTCCTGCCTGATCGGCGAGACCAGCGTGGACTTCGCGCGGCAGGCGATCACGGCCGGCGACCGGCAGACGAGCCTGACCTCGCAGGAGAACAGCCTGCTGCAGTTCCTGGCGGAGAACCGGGGCCGGGTGGTCTCACGCGAGCGCATTCTGAAGGAAGTCTGGGGCATCGACACGGCGACGACGACGCGCACGCTCGACAACTACATTGCGAAACTGCGCGCGAAACTGGAACCCGACCCCGCGCACCCGCGCCACATTCTCACCGCGCACGGCACCGGGTACAAGTTGGTGTGAACGCGGAAGCGGCGAGACGCCGCTTCTACCGCTCGGCGTGACCGGCCGCCGGAGGGCGGCGAGGCGCCGGGTTGTCGCGGAAGCGGCGAGACGCCGCTTCTACCTTTCACTCGGCCGGTTCGGGCTTGGGGAACAGGTTCCAGTACCAGGTGATGCCGACGTAGAGCTGGTTGCGCCATTCGGTCCCGACACTGTCGCCGCCGTTGAGCGTGACGACGCTCGTCCATTCCAGGAAGAAGGAGTACGGGCCCGTCCCGTACACTTCGAGCCCGGCCAGCCCGCCCAGGGTCGTGTCGTGCTCGGCGTAGTCGTCCATTCCCAGCCAGTTCGCGCCGCCTTTGAACCCGACGTACGGCGTGAAGGCCGACGCGTTGTCGAAGAAGACCTTCGTGTAGCCGCCCACATCATAGATGGCGAGGTCCGACTGGTTCCCGTCGGGGTACCAGGTCGCCATTCCGGAGCCCTGCACGCCCAGTTCCCAGCCGTCGATCAGGAAGTAGCCGACCGAAAGGAACAGCGTCACCCCCACGTCGGTATAGTCTTTCAGGTCCGAGGTATCGGATGCGTAGTCGCCGGTAAGCTCGCCGTAGGTCTCCGTGCCGGCTTCGTAGAAGAAGGCATGCGAGAAGAAGCCGCCGAACGAAACGGTGAGATGGCCCTTTTCGTGCATGGCCGCCGCGTTGGGGCGCGTACCGAGCGCAAGGGCCAACGCGAAGCAGAGCGCAAGACACGGCCGCCGGGCAGGACGGCGGGCATGGCGGGCCTCGGCGCGTTTGCGCCCGGCCGCACCGCCTGTGCCTGCGCCGATTCCGTGATTCAACCCTTCACCGTCCACTCTTGCCCCGTCTACGGGATGACCCGCACGCGATAGAAGGCGGGTCCGGCCGCGGGCGTCGGATCGTGATACTCAAGGACCTCCAGCGCCGATCCGGTCTGCTGGCTCTGCTCCTCGGGTTCCGACCCGCTGGGCGCGTCCATCCAGACATTCTCGACCAGGTTGGTGGCGTACTCCACCTGGTACGTCGTGCCCGAGGTCGCCTGCCAGTACAGAACGAACCGGTCCGCCGCCACATCGGGCCCGACCACGAGGAACGGAAGCGCGAAGTCGACGCCGCCGACCGTGGCGCCCTCGGCCACGGCAACCGGATCGGCGGCGGTCGCGTATTCCAGGTGCAGGAGCGGCGCGCCGTTGGTTTCCCCGTCATAGGACCAGGCCCGGCGCAGCCCGCTGCCGGTGATGACGACGGCCAGCGCGTTGCCGCTCGACCAGTCGGCCCGGTCCACAATCTCCTGCACGACCGGCGCGAGGTCCGGGGTGCATTGGTCCGCGCCGGCATAGCCGTTGGTCCACGCGGGCACGCTGTCCCAGGCGACGGCGGCGGTGGTGAGAGCGCGCGCGGTCACGTCCGTCGCGTTCGTGGTGAAGGCCGGCGCATCGGCCGTGTCGTGGCCCCGGATCGTCAAGGAGGTCGGATCCAGGGTATTATCCTTGGCCTTGAACTGGATGGTCGCGCTCCGGATAAGCGCGCCCGGCGGCACGGCGAGCGCGCTGAACCGAATGCCGACGGCCTGGTCCAGCGTGTCCTGGATGAGTTCCAGATCCGAACTGCCGAGGCCCACGAAGCCGTCCGACAACCGTTCCTCGGCGTCGTCCGTGCCGTCCGCCACGCGCACGTCCAGCGTGCCGCCGCTCGTCGCGTAGACCACATGCAGCAGAGGCGCTTCGAGGCTCTCCCCGTCGTAAGAGACCGCGGTGCGCTTGCCGACGCCCGTGACGATAAGCGCCAGCGCATTCCCGCTCGACCAGCCGGGCCGGTCCACGACCTCCTGTATGACCGCCGACAGATCGGGCGTACGCTGCCCGGACGCCGCCTCACCGGCGACGTCCCAGGCGGGCGGGTTCCACGCAACGGACGCACCGGTCCGCGCGCGCAGGGTGATGTTGCTCGGCGTCGCGGCGAAGGCCGGCGCATCGTCAGCCGCCTGCGCCTGAACCGTAAGCGCCGTCGACTCGGAGTCCGTTTCGTCCGTCTGGAACTGGACGGACGCGGCGAGGATCGTGGCGCCTTGCGGCACCGCCAGGCCGGCGAACCGGATCCCGACAGCCTGGTCTCCCCCGTCGTCCACCATTTCCAGATCGGTACTGGCGAGCGACATCGTCCCGTCGGCGAGCTTCTCTTCCGCGTCGTCGGCGGCGCTTGCCACGCGAACGTCAACGGCGCCGAGCCCTGGCACGACGGCGTCCTCGGCGGGTATGTCGTCGTACCACTCGTCGCGGAAGCCCAAGCCGCCCACGTCGGTGCGCACGAAATAGGAACCGGGCGCCAGCCGGCTGATGCGGTAGGCGCCATCGGCGTCGGTCTCGCCGCCCGTCACCCATTCGCTGTCGGCGTTGTAGACGTCCACGCCGACATCGGGCAGTGCCGTGCCCAGCACGTCGGTGACGACGCCCGTGACCGCGCCGCCGGCGGCCAGGGCGAAGCTGACGTTGCTGACCGTCGCGCCGGCGGTGACGAAGACCTGGTCGGCAACGGCCGGCACCTCGCCGCCGGCGACGGGCACGTCGTTGTACCACTCGTCGGCATAGTCGGTTGCACCCGCGTAGGTCCTGACGTAATAGCCGTGCGCGCCGGGCAGCCCGAGAATGTCGTAGGCGCCGCCGGCGCCGGACGAACTGCTCCTGATCCATTCGTTGCTGCCGGTATACACGTCGACGCCGATACCGATGAGCGGGGCGGCGCCCGTATCGGTGATCACGCCGGCGATCCCGCCGCCCTGCGCCAGCGCGAAGTCGACCGTATCGTTCGTCGCGCCGGTCGTCACGGCCACACCGTCGGCCCCGGCGGGAATGCCGCCGCCGAGCAGCAGGACGTTGTCATACCACTCATCGGCGTAGTTCGCGCCGCCCACATCCGTGCGGACGTAGTACGTGCCGCCCGGCAAGCCGAGCACGCGGTAGAGGCCGCCGGTATCGGAGAAGCCCGACCCCATGAAATTGGTTCCGCCCTCAAAGGCGTACAGGGCGACGGCGTCGAGCGGGTTGGCGCCCTCGTCGCGCACGATCCCCTCGATGACTCCGCCGTCGGCCAGTGCGAAGTCGATCCCCGTATTGGTGGCCCCGGCGACGACGGGGACCAGGTCGGCGCCCGCCGGGATTCCGGAGCCGACAACGGGCTCAGCGTCCCACCAGACGTCCACGTAATTCAGGGCGCCGACCTCCGTGCGCAGGAAGTACTCGGCGGCCGGCAGCCCGGTAACGATGTAGGAGCCGTCCGCTTCGGTCTGGACCCAGCCCATCTCCGTCTCGTACACGTGGAAGATCTGGAGCAGAACGCCGCCGAGCGGCGCGCCGGCGCCGGTGACGGCGCCCTGGATCACGCCGCCTTCGGTGAGCGCGAAATCGATGTTGGCGTTGGTCGCGCCGGCGGCGAGCGTCAGCGGGCTGGCGCCGGCGGGGATCGCGTCGCCCAGCACGGGCTCGTCGGCATACCATTCGTCCACGCAGTTCGCCGGGTCGACGTCGGTGCGCACGTACGCCGTGCCGGCGGGCAGCCGGTCCACGGCATAGGTGCCGTCCGCGCCGGTGACGTCGTCGCCCAGCTCGTTGCCGTCGCCGTCGCAAACGCGGACACCGGCGCCGACGAGCAGCGTGCCGAGCTCGTTGCTCACGGTTCCGGCCACGACACACCCTTCGCTGAGATAGAAGTCGGCCGTACCCGCCGCGCCGCCGGCGGTGATCGAAAGCGGGGCGGCCCCGGCTGGGATGCCGAACCCGGCGACGGGCACGTCGTCGAACCACTCATCGGCATAGTTGGCCGAGCCCGCGTAGGTCCGCACATAGTAGGTGCCGCTGGTCAACCCCGCCAGTTCGTACGCGCCGGTCGCGCCGGTCACGTCGCTGTCCATCCACTCGCCGGAAGGCGCATACACATCGACGGCAACGCCGACCAGCGACGTGGAACCGGTTTCGTTCCAGACACCGCCCGCGATGGAGCCGCCGGGACTCAACTCGAAATCGATGTCGTAAACCGTGTAGCCGGGCGGCAGGCTGACGGCCGTTGCGGCGGCGGGAATGCCGGCGCCCAGTGCAGGCACATCGTCATACCACTCGTTGACGTAGTTGGTTGTGCCCACATCGGAAACCACGTAGTAGTTCGTACCCGCGAGCCCCGTCGCCATGTACGCGCCGTTGGTGCCCGTCACGGCGCTGGTCACCCAGTCGCCGTATTCGCTGTACACGTGCACCTGCACACCGGTCAGCGGCCCGCCGCCGGAGGCGGTGACCATCCCGGCGATGTCGCTGCCGAGCGAAAGGCCGAAATTGATCCCGTTGCTGACCGCGCCCGCGCTCATCGGCAGCCCCACGGCCTCGGCCGGGATCCCCCACCCCAACACCGGGACGCCGTCGTACCACTCGTCGGCATAGTCCATGCCCCACGCATAGGTGCGCACATAGACGGTGCACGCCGGAAGGCCCTGCAGCTGATAGGCGCCGTTCACATCGGTCGCGGTGCTGTCCAGCCAGTTCTCGTCCGAATCGTAGGCGTCGACCCACACGTCGGCCAGCAGCACGCCCGCCACGTTGGAGACCGTGCCCGCGATCACGCCGCCGTCCGCGAGTTGGAAGTCGATGTTCGGAGTCGTCTGATCGGCCATGACCGAAACCCACGAGGCGTCCACCGGTATCTCCGTGCCGAGGACCACGACGTTGTCGTACCATTCGTCGGCATAGTTCAGGCCGCCCGCGTCGGTGCGCACGCCGTAGTCCGCGGCCGGCAGCCCGGCCATCGCGTAGGTGCCGTCGGCCTCGGACAGCGCACTCTTGAGCAGGGAGCCGCCCAGCTCGTACGCGTCCACCCACGCATCCGCTATCGGACCGTTGGTGCTGTCCGTTACCGTGCCGGAGATCCGTCCTCCCGCCGCCAGGCTGAAGTTGATGCCCGACACCGTCCCCTCCGTCACCACCACCACCGTCGCCTCCGGCGGGATATCCGTGTCAAGCGCCGGCACGTCGTCGTACCATTCATCGATCAGGTTCGCCCCCACAACGTCCGTCCGCACGTAGTAGTCGCCGGCCGCCAGATCGGAAACCTGGTACTGCCCGTTCGTGTCGGTGTAATCGCTGCCCACCAGGATGTTGTTCTGGTCGTACGCGTCCACCCATATGCCTTCAACCGGAATCCCGCCGCCTCGCGTCACGCGGCCCCGAATCGATCCGGCCGCGAACACGGAGGCAGGCAGAAGGACTGCGACAAGCGTCAGAACAGGCAACGACGTCTTCATACGGATATCTCCGTGGGGCTCTAACTGAACAGCGAGTGTTCGGGAGTCCGTGTGCCGCGTGAATCGCCCTCGGCGCCAGGCGCGGACGCCGCACGGCCGTCGGCACCCGCCCTGTAAAAGGCGAGCCTAGCGACCGCCTCAAGAGCAAGTCAAGCAAAAAGGTGGCATTTGTTTACATCTCCTGTCTCAAAATCAGCACTTCCAGGACTCGTCAGGCACGCCCCTTCCGCCACCTCCCCGAAAAATCCATCTTTTCTTCGAAAGTAACCCAATCCCACCCCTACGCAGTCTTTTGTAAATTTTTTTTACATTTTTTTACATTTTCTCTTGACTTCCAGAAGCGCATCAGGCATAAGGGGAGTCAACAAGCCCGGTATAGGCGACAAACCGGCGGCTGGGGGCGAAGGGTTCCCGGCTCGATTCGAGGGGAAAGCGGTATGAGAGGAAGGACATCAAGAAAGGAGGTTGATACGGGCGAGCGAGGGGATCCGTAACGGCCGTCTGGTGGAGAGAGCGAGCGATACTCATGTTGGAGCATCGTGACAAGACAGGAGGTCATCCCATGCGCAGGGGTTTCATACTTGCGCTGTGCCTGTGTCTGGCGTGGAGTCTGGTAGCGCCGGCGTTGGCACAGGACAATCAGTATCAGTATGGTGAGCCGACGGGCGAGCCGAAGGTGACGGTGAGCCCGGTGGTGGCCACGAAGTGCCCGGCGGTGCAGACGAAGTGTCCGGCATACGACACGGTCTGTCCGGCGAGCGAGACGAAGTGTCCGGCGATCCGGACGAAGTGTCCGCCGGTTGCCACGCATTGTCCTCCGTTGGAGACGAAGTGCCCGGCGGTGCAGACGAAGTGTCCGCCGGTGGCGACGTCGTGTTCGCAGCTGGCGGTGATGACGCAATGCCCGGCGGTGGAGACGCGGTGTCCCTCGATGCTGACCCGCTGCCCGACGGCGGAGACGAAGTGCCCGCCGATCCTGACGAAGTGTCCGCCCAACGCGACGACGTGCAGCGCGGACATGGTGGAGACGCGGTGCCCGGCGGTCCGGACGAAGTGCCCGCCGTTGGCGACGCGGTGTCCGCAACTGGAAACGCGCTGCCCGCCGGTCAAGACGAAGTGCCCGCCGGTTCAGACGCTGTGTTCGATCGAGATAGCGGCGACGCGCTGCCCGGTCATTCGCACGAAGTGCCCGGTGGCCGAAACGCGCTGCCCGGTGGTCGAGACGCGTTGTCCGAGGCTTGAGACGCGCTGCCCACCGGCCAAGACGAAGTGCCCGGTGATGCCGACGCGCTGCCCGATTGTCGAGACGCAGTGCCCGCCGGTTCAGACGAAGTGTCCGCCGGTCGTAACGCGCTGCGGAGCGAGCACGGACGCGGCGGCGACGAAGTGCCCCGTGATCGAGACGCAGTGCCCGATCGTGCGGACGAAATGCCCGCCGGTGGCGACCTCGTGTTCGCCGTCGACGGATGCGGCGCCGACACGTTGCCCGGCCGTGCAGACGCAGTGCCCGCCGGTTCAGACGCAGTGTCCGACGACGGAGACGAAGTGCCCGGCGGTCAGGACACGCTGCCCGCCTCTGGCCACGACGTGCCAGGCGGTCGAGACGCGCTGCCCGGCGGTGCAGACCCGGTGCCCGCCGTGCACGCAGCCGTGACGTAAAGGGGAGTGAGAAGCCCTGAATGACGCCGATTCCGCCCGGCAGGCGAAAGCCTGAACGTGGGGACCGGGCGGATCGGCCGTCAGATAGATCAACAGCCGGAGGGAAAGGGGTAGCCAGTAGAATTGGCTACCCTTTTCTCTTTGTTTTCGGCAAGATGGGGCCCTCCATGCAAAGGCAGGCCGAAAACGTTTCGTCTTCTGCTCCGGGCGCGCGCGCCCTGGCGGCGGTTCTGACCGGGTTCGGGGCGGCATGGCTACTGGCCGGCAGCACGGGGCTGATGGCCCACTCGCTGCGCAACGTACTGGGCTGGCTGGCGCTCGGCGTGGCGGTCGTTGCCGGCTGGCCGGCGGAACGGCCGGCCTGCAGCGGTGTGGTCTGGGGGCTTGCCGCTCTGGTGGCGGCGTTTCTGCTGGGGGCACCGGGCCGCCCGGCGCTCGCCGTGCTGGCGGTGCCGCTGGTCATGGCCTGGCTGGTCAGCCAACACAAGGGTACAGAACATGCCGTTCTGGGCGCGGCACTGGCCGCCGTCTCCGTATTCGCGCTCTACCGCCTGCTCGTCACGTCCGTCCCGTTCCTGTGGCTGACGGCGGACCGAGCCGGCCGTCTTCTGGGCGTGACGGCGGCCGCCTGTACGGACCGCCCGCTGTTCGTCGGCGCGACGTTTGCCGGGCTGGACTTCCTCGTCCTGATGCTGGTCTGGTACGCGGCATGGCTGACGCGCTCCCCTGCCCCGCGCGCGCGGCGCGCGTGTTGGGGGCTCGCCGGCATCGCCGCCGGGCACGGCGTCTATCTGCTTGTGCTCGCGCACGCGGCGGACCTGCTGGCGCTCCTGCCCGGAACGCCGGGGACCGAGTCGGCCCCGGGCGGCTGGCCGGCTCTGCTCCGACACATGATTCCATGGCACCTGCCGCTCCTCGCGCTGGTTGCGCACGGCGTCGTGGCCGCCGCCATGATCCGCTGGCCGACCTGGTCCCGCGTCACCGGCCGGCTCGCGGGCGGGCCGGCGCCCGGCCGCCTGAGCGGGAACACGTTTACGGCAGTCGGTCTAACGGGTGTAGCCGCCCTGTTGCTGGCAGCGGTCACGACGCTGTGCGTGAACCGCCCGAGTCTCGACGGGCGCCGGATCGTTCTTTACGAACAAGGCTTCCTCAACTGGCTCAAGCCGGAACACGGTGATTACGGCCGGCTTTCGATCGGCATGTACGGGCTGCTGCCCCGCTACATCGAGAGTCTCGGCGCAACGTGCATCGTCTCCCCCGACCTGCGTGCCGAGCACATGGACAATGCCGACGTCGTGGTTCTGATCTATCCCGACAAGCCGTGGCCGGCAGGCGGGATCGACAGGCTGCGCGAGTATGTACGCCGGGGCGGCACGCTCCTGGTGCTGGGCGAACACACGATCCGGGAGGAAGACGGCGGCAGCCGGTTCAACGACGTGCTGTGCGCCACGTCCTCCATGCAAGTCCGTTTCGACTCGGCCACCTACGCCGTCGGCGGCTGGCTCCAGTCCTACGAGATGCTCGCGCATCCGACCACGCTCGGCATGGCCGACGACCGCAATCAGCTCGGCATCGTGATCGGGGCCTCGCTCGATGCGCACTGGCCGGCGCGCCCGGTCGTGGTCGGGCGCTGGGGCTGGTCGGACCGGGGCGACCCGGGCAAGAGCGCGATGATGGGCGACGGCCGCTACAACGCGGGCGAGAAGCTCGGCGACCTGGTCCTGGTGGCCGAGCAGCGGCTGGGCAAGGGGCGCGTGGTGGCGTTCGGCGACACGTCCACGTTTTCGAACGGGATCAACATGGGCTCGCACCCGTTCACCTCGCGCCTGTTCGGGTACCTGGCGAGCGGACGGGGCGGGCCGCAATCGACGTGGCGCGGGGTTCTGGCCCTGTTGCTCGCCCTGCTGCTCGCCGGCCGCATCGCGCCGGCCGCCTCGTGCGTGCGGCACGCGGCGGTCGCGTGCGTGGTGCTCGCCGTCTGCCTGCCCGTCTGCACCGGGCTGAGCGAGCGCGCCTCGCAGCTCCTGCCGGATTGTCCCGCGGGGGCGGAGTATGAGCTGGCCTATCTGGACGCCTCGCATCTCGGCGCGTTCAGCGGCGAATCGTGGCGGGACGACGGCTTGATGGGCCTGGCCTTGAACCTGATGCGCAACAGGTACCTGACCCTGACGATGCCCGAGTTCTCGGCGGAGCGGCTGAACCGCGCCGAGCTGTTCGTGTCCGTGGCGCCGGCGCGCGCGTACACGCGCAGCGAACGGCGCGCGATCCGGGCGTTCATTGAGGGCGGCGGCCTGTTCGTCCTGACGGTCGGCGACGAAGACCGGTTGCCCGCGCGTTCGCTCATGGAAGAGCTGGGCTTCGGGTTGGGCCCGAACGGGACAGGCGACCCGGCGTTCCCGCTCGACCGGCCTCTGCCGATGGGCCATTTCAAGGCGCCCTACTGGATGGCGGACGAAGCGCCGCTCTACGTTCGTTTCCACGCCGCGTGGCCGGTGACCTGTTCGGAGGAGGGCGTGCAGACGATCGTGAACGGCAAACGCGAATTCCCGGTGATCGTCATGCGGCGGCTCGGCAAGGGCAAGGCGGTGCTGATCGGCGACACGGGTTTTGCGATGAACAAGAACCTGGAGGTGGAAAGCGGCGCGCCGTTCGAAGGCATGCGGGAGAACCCGCATTTCTGGCGCTGGTTCCTCTCCTATCTGCGGGGCGGGCCCGTCTGGACGCCGCCCCTCACGGAAGAAGACGCTCCATGAAATGGCGTTGGACAGGCATGGCTCTGCTGGCCGGGTCCTGGCTCTTCGGCCTGGGCGGCTACCACCAGCCGCAGTGGCTCGCGTGGGCGCTGCTGCTCGCCGCGGGCACCGCCTGCCTGCTGCCCGGCGACGAGCCCCGGCCGGCGGGCCGCGTGTGGCAACTCGCGGCGCTGCTGCTGCTCGTGCCGTCCGCGCGCGCGTTGCCCTGGCCGTTCCGCGCCATGCCTCTGGTGCTCGCCGCCGGCCTGCTGCTGGGCGCGCTGCCCATCCCGCGCAGGTGGCCGGCACGCGCGGCCGCGGCGCTGACGACGGCGGGCTCGATTCTGCTGATCCAGGCGGCCGGGCTGCTGGCCTACCAGGCGTTGACGGCGCGCTCCCACGAACTGCCGGCTCCGCTCGCCGCCGGGCTGGCCCGGCTGGCGCGGTTGCTCTCGATTCCCGCCGCTTGGAACGGCGCGGAGATCGCGCTCTACACCATCCGCAAGGTGCATCCGCTTGCCGCCACATGGGAACTGTTTCTCGATCCCGCCACGCTCGGCTTCCTGCTCGGCGGGCTCGGCGCCGTGCTGTTGAGCAGGCGCATGCCGAACGGCCATGCCGTTCGGCTGCTGGTCTGCGTCCTGGCCTGGCTCCCGTTGCGGGCCGGGGTGTTGATGGCCATATGGATGCACCGTGCGCTGCTCACCGACTATGACGCGCCGCTGCACCTGATGGGGACATTCTGGAACGGGTGGCTGATGCTGTTGCTGCTCGCCCCGCCGGTCGGTCTCGCCTGCCGCTGCCTCGTGCCGGCCGAGCCCGCCCCGCGGCGGTTCGGCCCGCCGCCGGCCGCCGACCCATACCGCGCGCCGAAGGGAGTCCTCTCGGCGGTCGCCATTCTGCTTGCCGGCGCCCTGCTCACGGCGGGCATCTGCTGGGATCCGCCCGGCCGCCGCAAGGCGGGCCGGGTCATCGTCGACGAGTTCCACTCCACGTGGGAGCCCACGGACCGGCCGTTCGACACCGAGTGGTACGGGCACGAGGCGGGCTACAACTACTCCTGCATCTACGACTACTGTTCGCGGTTCTACGACATGTCGCGCCTGAGGACGAATCTGACCGGCGCCGCGCTCGCGGCGTGCGACGTGCTGATGTTGAAGGTGCCCACCTCGCCCTACACGGGCGAGGAGCTCGCCACCGTGCGCCGGTTCGTGGCCGAAGGCGGCGGCCTGATGCTGGTGGGCGAACACACCGACGTGTTTCTGACCACCACCCACCTCAACCAGATGGCGCGCGAGTTCGGGTTCGAGTTCCGTCGCGACTGCCTGTTCGGCATCGACACCGGGTTCGAGCAGCTCTACTGCCCGCCGTGGGTGCCGCACCCGATCGTCCAGCACATGCCGCCGCTGGAGCTGGCCGTGTCCTGCTCGATCGCGCCGCGCTCCGACACGGGCCGCGCCGTCATGCGTGCGGCCGGGCTCTGGAACCTGCCGGCGGACTATCACGCGAGCAACTTCTACCCGCAGAAAGAGGAACGCGCCGACATGCGCTACGGCGCGTTCGTGCAGCTCTGGGCCACGCGGCACGGTGCCGGCCGCGTCGTCGCCTTCACGGATTCCACGATCTTCTCGAACTTCAGCGCGTTCGAGCCGGGCAAGAGCGAGCTGATGCTCGGCATGCTCGAATGGCTGAACCGGGCGAACCGGGGCGGCGATCCGAGGCGGTGGCTCGTGGCGGGCGGAATCCTGCTCGCGCTCGCCGGGCTGGGCCTGGCGCGGGCCCGCGTCCCGCCCGTTGCGCTCGTCGCCGCGGGACTGTTGGGCTGCACGCTGGCCGGCGGGCTCATCCGCCGCCACCACCGCGCCGCCATGCCGATGCCCGGCCGGCGCCGCCCGCTCACGATGCTGGTTGTCGACCGCACCGTCTCCGACGCCACCCTCTCACGCAGCGGGTTCATCCGGGCGACGGCGAAGAGCTTCGGCATATTCGAGCAGTGGTTCCTGCGCTTGGGCTATTTCCTATCGCGCCGCAGCGGCGAGTCGGCATTTTCGGGCGATCTGCTCGTGTTCCTGCAGCCCAATCGCCCGCCACAGGACGCCTTCCGCGAAAAGCTCGCACGGTATGTCGAATCCGGCGGCAAAGTCCTGATCGTCGACTCGGCCAACAACGGCGCCTCGAGCGCCAACAGCCTGCTGCACCCGTTCCAGATGTCCTTCGAAACGCACACCGCCGTGGAAGGCGACCTGCAGCCGCCTGAAGGCTGGCCGGTCGTGCCGGTGAGCGCGGCCTGGACCGTAGCGGGCGGGCAGCCCTTCCTCTTCGTGAACCACCAGCCGGTCGCCGCGGCGGCACGGTTCGGCAAGGGCCTCGTCGTGGCGCTGGGCTGCGGAGCCCGGTTCAACGACGAAAACATGGGCATCACGCCCGACGTCCCGCCGCAAGACGACGTGCGGCAAGTCTATGAACTGGAGTTCCGGCTCCTGCGCGCCATCGTCGAGGATGCGCTTGCCGGGCGGGACTGAACGCGAAAGGGAAGGCGCGCCGAAGCGCGCCTTCCCTTATGTTCGGAGCCATGCGACTGTGTGCAACGCAGCCGGTTACCAGCGGTCACGGCCGCCGCCGCGCTTGCCCCCGCCGCCGCCACGCGGTTTGGGCTGAGATTCATTGACGCGCAAATTGCGGCCCATGAAGTCCTGCTCGTTCGTGGCTTTGATGGCCGCGAGTGCCTCGGCCTTGTCCGGCATCTCGACGAAGCCGAACCCTTTCGACTCGCCCGAGAACTTGTCCACAATAATACGGGCCGACGTGACGGTACCGTACTGTGCGAAGAGTTCCTGGAGCTTCTGATCGTCCGCCTGGTAGGGCAGATTGCCGACGTAGATATCCATGACGATATCCCCTTGTCCGTGTCATCCGTGTCTGTTTCCCAATACGGCACGATGACACGAAGTGCGGATCGGTGTCGGCCAGAACTGACCGCGTGGGAGTAAGTATGAGGCCCGGAGACAGGGAATGCAACCCCTTATCACAGCCCATTTCCAGGGGGGCCGTCCGCCGCGGCGCCGAACAGGGGCGCTTCGCCTAATCCAGCAACGGCGGGCAGAACACGCCTTCCTTGACGCAGATGAGCGCCGGCCTGGCATTGCCGGGCCCGCCTCCGTTGTTGGGGTGCCACACGGCGACGACGAAGGTATTCAGGCCCGACTCGGAGTCCGGAGTAAGCTCCACGCTGAACGTCGCGTCGATCTCCACCGTCTCGCCGCGCCCGATCTCCACAAGCGTGTCGTCCGGTTCCATCAACTCCGCGCCGGTGCTGCCGTCGGTCTCGAGCACATAGCTCTCGGTCGTGATGCAGAGCTTGAACCGGCTGCGCGGCCCGTTGTTTGTCAGCCGCACGGTGACTCCGACCGGATCGCCGAAGAAGTACAGGGGATACACGCCCTGGCACGATTCGGGATAGACCTTGTCCTCGTAGTAGACATTGCCGCCGACGACGAAATACGTGCCGTCGTCCGTCGCAAGGGTCTCGCCGGACTCCAGCGAGAAGACGATCTCGACCTCGAGCTGCTTCTTCTCGCCCTCATGCTTGCCGGCCTTCGGCGTATCGGCGAATGAGGAACCCAGCACCAGGGAAACCGAGGTTAGAACAGCCAGAAAACGCAATGTCTTCATTGGACTTACACCTCCCCACGCGCTCTGCAGCTTGCGGCTGCCCTTCGCATCCACAACGCGCGTATTATACACAAAAGCGCGCGCACGTCAAGAATCAACGAACGGCGCCGGCGCGTCATTTCGCGCATGACACCCGGGCACCGGGGCGGTAAACTGCCGCCAGCCAATTGCAGGGGCCTCTGCGGAACAACCGTCGGTGAAGGGAGCAGGCATGAACAGGATGGGGATTCGACTGGTCATTGCGGCCGTTGTCGTCGCGGGCGTGGTGGGCTACAGGCTGTTGTTCGTGGACACCGACGAAGTGGTCCGCTTCAACGACAAGCTCGTCGACATGGTCGCCCAAGCCGACAAACGGTTCGAGACGCTCGGCGGCAACCTTCGACAGTATTCCATGGGGCAAGCGGTCGATGTGGCCCAGATGTCGCAGGCGCGCGACAACGTGGAGAAGAAAGTCCGGCAAGACCTGACCGCGCTGCAACAGGCCAAGGTTCCCGACAATGCGCTGTGCAAGGAATTTCACACGACTTGCGTGCAGTACGTGGAGAACTCGATCAGCGTTGCCGAGACATACAAAGACGTGATCGCCCACATCGCCGCGCACAACCCGGGCGAGCAGACCGACCGGGATACCGTCGACGGCCTGCTGGCCGAGGTGATTGCCAAGGACCAGGCCCTGTTCAAAGCCGTGGGCGTGGCCCAGAAGAAACTGGCCACGAAGTTCGACTTCAAGCTGAAGTGAGAGTTCTCGAGCAAGTTCTCGAGCGAGTTCTCGAGCGAGTTATCAGGCTTGCACGATCAGTTTGTCGAACTGCTCCACGGTCATGGCGGGCGCGGTGGAGAACCCGATGCCCGTCTGCTTGGTGAGTGCGACCGAGGCCTTCATGGCTTCCTGCACGCCGGGCAGGTCCACGATGAAGACAAGGTCGTGCGGCCCGAGCAGCGCGTACATTTCCTTGACGCTCCCGCCGAACGCCTTGATCAAGTTGATCGCTTTCAGCGTGCGGGCGGCGTCGATCTCGCGGATGGCCTGCGTCGAGTACTTCCCGAACATGAAGAACGTCATCCTCTCTCCTCCTTGCGTGTGCGGCGTGTGCGCGCCGCGCTGACAGCGCGGCATCCGGCAGAGATATGTCGTACGGCGCGGAAAGGCAAGCCTTTTCGGTGGCCATTGCCCATCAACCATTGACCATCCAAATTCGCGCTGCCATCGGCAGGCCCATCCGTTATACTGACGCTTGTCGGTGCCGTGTGCGGGAGCGTCGCAGGCAAGGCGTCTGAATCTCATGACCACTGACGAGACAGGCAACGGAGGCAAGGCTGGCGAAGAGCCCCCCCCCTCGAGCGCCTTCGCCCGCCGCGAGAAGGCGGCTTCGGACGCGCTGCGCGCCTTGGTCCGTGATTTGTACACGGATCGCTTCGGCGTGCCGCGCCCGGGCGGCGAGATGCCGCTGACGCTGTCGGTCAGCGTGGACCCGACGGCCGGCTGGGCCCTGACCTTTGTGCCGCCCGCCCAGGAACAGATCCTGCCCCAGCTCGAGGACATTCAGGCCAGCCGCGACGTGTTTCAGCCCGGCCGCGTCTACTGTTTCCGCTGCGATTCGGCGCAGTGCGGGCACGCGCGGCCGCCGAACGCGCTCGCCGTCTTTGCCCGTTACGACAGCAGCGGGGTCCCGCAGTGGCTGGAGCTGGCGCAAGTATTGGTTGAGGGCAAAGACGAGCGGGTCGACAGCCTTTTCGCGAAGCGGCCGCGCGCCGTGAGCCTGTTCCAGACAGGAACCCTGCTGCGCAAAGAGCAACTGACTTCCTTTGGGCGGGCGAGCAAGACCTATGCCTTGCTCGGCCAGGTGGCGGCCGGCTACTTCCACCTCACGCCGGGGCTCTGCGCCGGAACCGAGGACGGCCGGCTTGCTCTGACGTTTCAGGCGGTCGAGTTCCGAACGGGCAACGGCCGGGTTCGGCTCCGGCTGAACACCGTCTGCCGCCCACCCGCCGGCCGAGCGCTGCAGGATCTGTTCGCGGAGGGGTGGGCCCCGTGGCTGAAGCGGGTCATTGAGCGCGCCGAGCGCGCGCTGCACAACATCGAGCGGCGCGCGGAGGCCGCCCGCGCGCAGGGTGACGCGGCCGGCGTGCGCACCGTGATGAAAGAGATTCCAAGACTGCTCGGCCGGCTGAGCGCATCGCTCGAACGGGGCGACAGGCAGACCAGGCGCCGCACGCACCATGCGGAACAACGCCGGCAGCAGCGGCGCCCCGTACGCGACGCCGTCGCCGACCTGGCCGACGCCGGCCCCGAATCCGTGTTCTGCGACGAGCGGAACGAGACGGTCGTCGTATGCGCCGGCGGCAAACGCGCGCACGTCTTCAACCGTGAAGGACGCCACGTGACCAGCTTCGGCATTCGCCCGGACGCCGTGGCCCTGCGCGTACAGCGCCACCGCTGGAAGCCCATGCCCGCGGAGGACGTGGCGGCCTTCAAGCAGCGGGCCCAGACACGCGAGTGAAGCCGGTGCGGGGCTCGCCCACAACCCGGAGCTCAGCAAGGCCCCCGGCGCGGCAGCCGCCGGATATCAGCCGGATCAAGCCTTCTCGTGAGAGCCGCTTGCCCGCCGACTTGTCCGCCATAGCTCGTAGAGCGACGGCGGAAGCGCTGCGCGAAGGCGGGTCGAAACCCGGCCCGGCGCGCTCATCCCGCCGGCCTGCCGGCCTCCGATTTCGCCACGACGTCGTCCGCGATTTGCGCGGCGGCGTCGGGCCGGCCGAGTGCGGCGGCGTTGCGCCGCATGCGGGCGAGCCGCCGCTTGTCGGCCAGCAGGCCTGCAATCTTGAAGGGGGCATCCTGCACGTCGAACAGGCGGGCCGCCGCGCCGGCTTCCAGCAGGTGTTCGCCATTGCGCTGCTCCTGGCCCGGGATCGGATCGATGATCAGCAACGGCCGGCCCTTGGCCAGCACCTCGGCCGACGTGAGCCCGCCCGGCTTGCTGACGACCAGGTCGGCTGCGTCCATCAACTCGTGGATGTTGTCGACGAACCCGAAGACGCGAATCGGGATGCGAATGCCGCGCGCCGCCTTCCCGGCGTCCCGCTGAAGCTGTTGGTTCGAACCCGCGACGGCCAGAAGCTGGCAGGGCTGCGCCATGCCCGCGAAGGAGCGGATGAGTTCCACCGCCGGGCCGACGCCGAACCCGCCCGTGAGCAACAGCACGGTCGGCAATTCCGGCGCGAGGCCAAGCCTCTGCCGGGCACGGCGCGGCTGTTCGCGCCTGGCGAAGACCGGGTCGATCGGGATCCCCGTCACGCACACCCGCTCGACGGGCAGCCCGTTCCGGACCAGATGCCGTTTGGCCTCCTCGCTAGCCACGTAGTAGCGCCGCACCCGCTCCACAATCCACAGCGCGTGCACGGCGAAATCCGTGACCACGCAAAACAGCGGCAGCTCGGCCCGCATCCGCCGCATGCGCGTCGAGAGCGTCTCGAGCGGGAGGAAATGCGTGCACACGACCGCGTCGGGCGCCCAGTCGCGCAGGAACCCGAAGAACGAGTGTGTGTTCAGCTTGTTGAAGACCGACCGCACCCGCCGCCGCCAGGGCTGGAGCGACTTCTTGTCCGCCTGCGAATACATGTAGCCCCACAGCTCCGGTACGGCCCGCACGATGTTCAAGTATCCGCGCGCGTAGGTCTTGCGGAAGACCGGCGGCGTGAAATCAAGCATGTCGCAAACCCGCACCTCCGCGCCCGGCGCCTGCAGCCGAAAAGCTCTTTCCAGCGCCTCGGCCGCGCGCCGATGGCCGGCCCCCGCCGAGGCATGCAGAATGAGAATCTTCATCGTCTTGCCTCCCGATCGTCGCGCAATCAGAATGTCCTTCTCTCCGTACGGCTGCAAGGCTATTCTTCGCCCCATGAGCGGGCTGGAAAGAGAGGCGATGACGACAAACACACCACCCGCGTAATCCCCTGGCCGGTCAGCCCGACAGAACCCTAGAAGGCCAGACTTCGAGCGAGTTCCCGAGTAGGCATGCCCGCCGACTTGTCGCGCCAGAGTCCCGGGGCGTCTGCGCCTCGGGACGACGGCGGAAGCGCCGAGCGAAGGCGGGTTCTCGAGGGAGTTCAGGACAGGAAAGGAGGAGCCCCATGTCAACCCAAGCCATAGCCGGCACGCTGGCCGCGCTGGTTGCGATAGCGGCACTCACGATCTGGTTTTCCGTTCGAACGGCACAGCCGGCCCGGGCCGCGCCGCGCGCCGGTGCGTGCGCGCAAGAGCCGGTCTCGTGTGCCGCGCCGGCGGCGCCCGGGCCGGCGGTCGGACCCGGCAGGATGGTCAGGTCGGACGAGGAGTGGAAGCAGCGTCTTTCGCCGGAGCAGTATCGCATCACGCGCCAGAAAGGGACGGAATATCCGGGGACGGGCAAGTACAATCGGCACAAGGAAGCGGGCACGTATACGTGCGTCGGTTGCGGGCAGCCGCTCTTCGATTCGGACGCCAAGTACGATTCCGGCAGCGGCTGGCCCAGTTTCACCCGACCCGCGGCGCCGGCGAACGTATCGGAGCACGCGGACCATTCGCTGGGCATGACCCGGACCGAGGTGTTGTGCAGCCGCTGCGACGCGCATCTGGGCCACGTCTTCACCGACGGGCCGCAACCCACGGGCCTGCGTTACTGCATCAACTCCGCGGCGCTGGCCTTTCGGAAGGCTGGAACAGGCGGGGACGAGGCGCAACAGAAGGCCGCTTCGCCGTAGGCAGAGACTTGCTCGAGCAAGTTTAGGGGCAACCGGTCATTGACGCCGCGGGGTGTTTGCGGCATGATCTCCAGAGACGTTGGGCCGCACGACGTGTGACGGCACCACTGGCTGGAGACACACCTATGAGCTTCGATCCGCACAACCTGGTCGGCAAGCAATTCGGCAACTACAAGATCCTCGGCGAACTCGGGCGCGGCGGCATGGCGATCGTCTACAAGGCGGACGAGATGTCGCTGAACCGGGTGGTCGCACTGAAGATCATGAGCCCAAAGATCTCGGAAGACGAGATGATGATCAAGCGCTTCGAGCGCGAAGCGCAGGCGGCGGCGCAAATCAACCACCCGAACATCGTCCATATCTACGCGATCGGCGAAGAACAGGGCACGCATTACTTCACGATGGAATACGTGAAGGGCAAGACGCTGAAACAGATCGTCAGCGAACGCGGCGCGCTGGACGCGGCGGAAGCGATTCGGATCGTGCGGCAGGTGGCGGATGCGCTGGGTGAAGCGCACAAGGCCGGCCTGGTCCACCGCGACATCAAGCCGAGCAACATCATGCTCGACGCGGCCGGGCGCGTGAAGGTCGCGGATTTCGGGCTTGCCCGCGTCGCGCACGCGCACACGCAGCTCACCGTGGACGGCGCCTTTCTGGGCACACCGCAGTACATGTCGCCCGAACAGTGCGAAGGGCAGAAGGCCGATGCGCGAAGCGATATCTACTCGCTGGGGGTGACCTTGTACGAAATCCTGTGCGGGCGCAGCCCGTTCGACGCCGACACGCCGGCCAGCCTCGTGATGAAGATCGTCAAGGGCGACATGCGCCCCATCCGGCAGGCGAACCCGAAAGTGCCGCCGTCGGTCGAAACGGTGCTGGCCAAGATGCTGCACAAGAACAAGGAGAAGCGGTACCGCAGCGCCGAGGAACTTGCCGCCGCGCTCGACCGGCTGCAGACGGGCGTGGACGAGGACGCCACGGTTGCCGGCACGCAGACAAGAGTCTCCGGCGCCGGCCCCGCGCGCGCGGCCGCGAAGAAGAAGGGCGATCCGTGGGCGCTGATCGCCGTCGCGGCACTGGTCCTCGCCCTGGTGGCCGGCGCCGGGCTCTGGTACTGGTGGAGCCAACAGGGCCCGGGCGCAGCCGAAAACGACGCGGAACAACAACCCGAACAGCTCGCGGACGCGAACGAAGAGCCGGCCAACGAAGAGCCGGCACCCGACACCGCCGCGGACGAACCGCAGCCGGCCGCCGCAGAAGTCGCACCCGCCCCCGCGCCGGATGACGCCGCGTCCGCCGAGCCGCCGGCCGCGGTGGAAGCGGTGCCGACTGAACAGCCGGCGACGGCTCCGGACGGGGCCGCTGTGCCGCCTGCGGCGGCGGATGTGGCCGCGGTCGCCCCCGCCAACCCGCCCGTTCCCGACGCGAACACGGGCACGGATGCCGGCGCGCAGGCCGGCACGGAAGTTGACGTGCAGACGGATACGCCCGTCCCCCCGCCCGAAACGCCGCCCGCACCCGGCGGCACGCTCGACGTCGCGGATACGCCGACGCAGGATCAGAATGCGCCGGCTCTGCTTCTGCCTGACCCGGCGCCCGCCCAACCCGACGCGGATGCGGCCGTGACCCAGACCGAGCCACCGCCGGCGGAAGCCGGGCCCGACGCGCAACCGCCGGTTGCGCAACAGGAACCGGAACCTCCGCCGCCCGAGCCCGTGCCGCCCAATTCCGTGGTGATCCAGACCACGGGCGACGACGAGAAGGCGGAGCTAATCACGACGTTCGCCCAGTCAACGTTCAGAAAGTCCAAGTTCACCGTTCTGGAACCGCCGGCCGAAGGCGACAAGAAGACCGTGAAGGACATTGCCGAATACAGCTTGAGCATCAAGCTCACGCCCATGGGCGCCTCCACCCTCAACTACTACGGCCGCACGACGGAGATCCAAACCGTCGTCATGACCCTGAAGCTCATTCGCGCCGCCGACGGCTCCGTCGCCGCCGGCCCGGTGAACCGGAAAGTGGAATACACACCCCTGAACGCGGACACGAACCTGCGCGAAGCGGTCGAGAAACTCGCCTACGAACTGCGCAAGCAGCTGCGGCAATAAGAGAGCTGTCTGGGGCTCACGTATCGGATCTGCGTAGGGCGGCGTTCACCGAACGCCGGCCCCTGGGTGAAGCCGGGCCGCGCGCCAGACAGGCAAACGCGCGAAAGCGGGTTCTCCAGCAAATCGTCGAGTAGGTTCTCGAGTGGGTTCTTGAGTAAGTTCTCGAGCAAGTTTCAAGGAGCCAGCCGGACGCGGTAGTACAGGTTGCTGGAGGCCCCCGCCCCGTCGTCGGAATAGGACGTCACATTCGTACCGGACGCCGCCGCCACATGGGTGGCGGCGCTGTCGGCGAACGCGTTGGTGAGCGCGTCGGTCGTCTGGATCGCGTAGGTCTTGCCGGGCACCGACTGCCAGTACAGCACGACATTCGTCGCGCTCGGCGCGTCGACCTGCATCAGCCGCAACACGTCGTTCGTATCGGCAGGGTCCGTGCCGCAGGCGGCCTCACCGCCATCCTCGACCCCGTCGCCGTCGGTATCGGCCGCCAGCGGATCGCTCGCATGCGAAGCCGGGTCCAGCGCCGTGCCCGTGCCGGGAAACGTCGACGCCGGCTCATCCAGCCCGCTCTGCTCCTCGAAGTCTGTCAGCCAATCGCCGTCGGTATCGACGGGGCTGTCGAGTGCCGACAGATCCGCCCGTGTCTCGACTGCGCCGTTCGCCACCAGCGTCACGGTATGGCTCGCGACGTTATACGCCCACAGATCGTCGTCGTCGCCGGTCGCGCCGCCGATCGTCGCGGTCGTATCCAGCGAGAAGTAGAGCCACCCGGCATCGTCCCAGTACAGGGCGTCCAGATCGGCGCCTGCGGGAATCTGCAGGTCCGTAGTCCCGTCGAACGCGTGGCTGAACGACAGGCCGTCATAACCGATCACGTCCGAGTCGTCCACCGCGCCCGCCCCGGGCAGGGTCGCCGACACGTCGAGCGAGAAGAAAATATCGCCGGACGCCGGGCTGTAACCGGCGGCATCCACGTCCGCGCGCGCGGGAATGCCCAGCGCCGACCCGTCCAGGACCATGCTGAACAAGCCGCTATTCACATCGTAGGCCACCAGGTCCTCGTCCGCGTAATCCGTGCCGCCGGCGCTGAACGACGCATCGGTGGAGAACACGATCTTGTTGCTGGATACGCTGAGCGCGTCGATGCCCACCCGGTCGGGCAGCGCGGCGGCCAACGCGGCCGACAGCCCGCCGGAAGCCGCGGGCCCCACGGAAACCAGTTCCCGGTCCGAGTACACGCCGCCGTCGACGTCCGCCTCCACGTCGACCGCACAACGCATGTTCGTGGGCGAAACCGACGCGGCAGCGGCGAGAGGAACGCCGCAAACCGCGACGGCAACGAGTCCGACAAACCCACTCCTCATAATTGCACTCCCCACGCCGGTCTTCGTGCGGCCCAGCCCGTACGCCGTCACGCAGGGCCGCGGCCGTGCACGGCCCCAACGGCTGCCCTACGCGTAGCACATTCCCGCCCGCCGATCAAGCGTCTGATCTCGACAAGACACGCGGCAACGTGTAGTAGCAGAGCCGAGCACCAGGCATCCAGCGGAGGAAAACGACCTATGAGGAAATACATTATATTGCCGAGCTGCCTGCTCGTTCTGAACGTCGTGCAGGAGGTGGTCGTGTACAAAGCGGCCCTCATCCGGCATGCGCACCTGCGCGTCCTGTTTCTGGTGTTCATGTTCGCGCTGGGCTTCACGTTCGTGGGGTTCGTGGTCTACCCGCTGATCGAACGGTCCCTGCGCAACCTGCACCGCTCCAGCAAGAGCGTCGCAGGCCGGATCGGCGAAGTGCTCTTCCTGGCCATGCTCTGCGCCGGCCTCTATTTCCTGTACTACCAGATCTACATCCACGGCCCGCACACGCTGCTGCCGAGACCGTGGCGCAACCCGCTGATCCGATTGTAGAGGCAACAAACGACGATGGGGAACTCCGAGACAGACGTCCGCGGCTGGCTCGGAGTCTCCTCGGATCAAGATGCCCGCTACAGACCGAGCTGAGTCATCATGGCGCGGGCCACGGCATCCATCTGCGCGTGGGCAATCACATCGCCCTTGTTGATGAGGCGCTTCTTGCTGACGGTGGTCAGTTGATCGGCCATGGCCTTGGACTTCTTGCCCCGAAACGTGACGTAGGCCTCGCTCGGGTAGAGCCGGTCCACGCTGCCGGTCAGAGGGACGACTTGAACGCGATTGAGGAACCGGTTGGACGCGTCGTTGCTCACAATGATCGCCGGGCGCCGCTTGCGGATCTCCCCGCCCACAGACGGGCCGAACTCCACGAACCAGACTTCACCTCTCTTCATCCACTGTGTCTCCGCAGGTGGCCTCCGCCCATTCAAGCGCGGCAGATTCCCGAACCCGGTCCGCACCCATTCGCTTGTACGCCGAATACAAATCCTTCTGCACCACATGCGGGCGGACCAGATCTTCGATGAAACGACTGATCTTCCGCGAGCCAATGACCTCGTGCAGGCCCGTGTAGACGTCTTCGTCTATGCTCAAAGTCAGCTTCTTATGCATGCTTTCCGCTCCCTGATCGTTATACGTATACTATACGTATAATGCCGGTTGTCAAGGACAGTGACGTCCGCGCCTCATTGGCCCGGAGACGCGCCTTGCGATGGCCCGAATGGCGCTCCCCCCCATGTCAAGATCTGTTGGACGCACGACACTGGAAACGGGTCAACCGATCCGCTCTCCCCAATTGCCGCGGATGGTGTCGGCGCGGAGCGCTTCGGCCAGCAGGCCGGAAAACCGTGCGCGCGGGATGTACTCGGCCCCGAGCCCGGCGAGGTGGGGGCTGTGAACCTGGCAGTCGATCAACGCGAAATCCCGCCGATCGAGCATTGCGACCAGGTCGACCAGGGCGGCCTTGCTGGCGTTGGAGACGTCGGCGAACATGGATTCGCCGAAGAAGCAGCGGCCGAGCGACACGCCGTACAGCCCGCCGGCGAGCGCATCGCCGCTCCAGGCCTCGACCGAGTGCGCGTAACCGGCCTCATGCAGCCGGCAGTAGGCCTCGCGCATGCCGGCCGTGATCCAGGTGCCGCCCTGCCCCTTGCGCTTCGCGATGCGGCATTTCGCGATGACCGAACGGAACGCACGGTCGTACGTGATGCGGAAGCGGCCGCTCTTCACGACGCGCTGCATGCTCTTGGACACCTTCAGCTTGTCGGGAAACAGCACGAACCGGGGATCGGGCGCCCACCACAGGATCGGGTCGCCTTCGGAGAACCAAGGAAAGATCCCGCTCTCGTACGCGAGCAGAAGCCGTTCGACGCTGAGGTCGCCTCCGACCGCGAGCGGCGCGCCGGGCTCGGCGAGTTCGACGGGCGGGAAGATGCGTTCAGCGCCGAGTCTGAATATGGGCATGGGGCACGACCACAGCGGAGGATATGGAAGAATGGAAGGGTGGAAGACTGGGGGGCGGCGTCACAGGCACCCTTCCACCCTTCCACCCTTCCACCCTTCCATTCTTCCATTCTTCCATTCTTCCATTCTTCCATTCTTCCAAATCTTGCAGTCACATCTTCTCGAGCGTTGCAGTGAGGCTGTAGGACTGCAGTTGATCCCTGTGCAGCCTGGCGGAAGTCTCGCCCTCGACCTCGGCGACGGCCTTGCCCCGCGTGTGGGCTTCCATCATGATCTTTATCGCCAGGCCCTGCGGATGGAGGAACACGCACATCAACGCCCCGACCACGTGGTCCATGGTGTTGTGGTCGTCGTTGTGGAGGATCACCTGGTAGATGTCTTCATGCCGCGTTGCGGCTCCGCTGCTGACGTGCGGCTTGTCGATTGTTTTCTTACGGCCCATCGCAGGCGGCCTCCTCCGATTGTGTCGGACGGCGCAGTATAGCACAGGGGCCCACGCGATGCACGCGGCGAATCGAGCGGGCGTTCGAATTCCGGGCAACGCGCTTGCTGCGCGGGCCAAGGCGTGCTAACCTGATCTATTCATGAGCCATCTGCTGCGGGCGCGGATATGGCGGCATCTAAAGGGTTCCGTGCCGGCGGCCGACCTAGACGTGTCT
>JAFGHX010000204.1 GCA_016929905.1 Kiritimatiellia bacterium | reverse complement strand
GGGGGCGGGGGGGGGGGGGGGGGCGGACACCCCCTAAATTAATATGTTAAAGACCTGACCCCTTCGCCTCCCCCGCTGCGGAAGACGATCACGCCGTCGCTCGTGACGCTTTGTCCGGGCCGGAGCGGGTTCACAGGATCCCGGCGGGAATTACCGAGTTCGCGTCGTCGATGGGAAGCGTCTCCGGGTACAGACACACCACGCCGCCGGGCCCGACCCTTTCCTTGAAGCGGTTCAGGGGCCGGAAAGCCCTTACCGCTTCTCTTTCTATTCTTGCGGCCTTCTTTACCTCGATTGGATGGATCTGGTCGTCTTTCACGATAAGGAAATCGATCTCCCGTCCGTCCTTGTCGCGGTAGTAGTAGATAGCAGGTTCCTCGATTCGGTGCCACCAGCCTTTGAGGATTTCCGTCAGGACATACGTCTCGAATGCGGCTCCCGACATCGCGCCGGCTTCCAGCGTCTCGGGGGAGGACCATTCGGTTAAGTGGGCGCACAGTCCCGTGTCCAGGAAATAGAGCTTAGGGCTCCTGTAAAGGCGTTTGGACAGATTGCTGTGATACGAAGGGAGCAGGTAGACCTGGAAGCTCGCAACCAGAACGGAAAGCCAGTGTCGTACCGTGTTGACACTGATGCCGACGTCTCTGGCCAAATCGGAGTAGTTGAGGATTTGGCCGGAACGGGCCGCCGAGGCCTTGAGAAAGCGGTGAAACGACTCAAGATCGCCCACCTGCACCAAGTCTCGCACGTCGCGTTCCAGATAGGTTTGCACATAGGAGCGGTAGAACAACGCGTGATCGCTGACTTGGCCGGTTTCCAGGGCGGGGAAGAAACCGGACCAGATTCGGCGATAGATGGCGGTCAGGCTGGTGGTGCCGGCGCTGCCCGCTCGCTCGCCAATGAGAGCTGGGGTCGGGAGAAAGGGGGCAAGCCGAAGTGGCCGCCGGTCCTTTTCGCGACAGGAGAAACCAAGAAGGTTCACGATGGCCACGCGTCCGGCGAGTGTCTCGGTGATTCCTTTCATCATCCGGAACTGCTGGGAACCGGTCAGCCAGAAAGCGCCGGCGCCGGGATTCCGGTCCACATGCAGCTTGATGGCGGAAAAGAGTTCCGGCGCGTACTGGACTTCGTCAATGAGGACGGGTGGGGCAAAGCGCTGGAGGAACAGATCCGGATCCTTACGAGCCAAGGCGCGCAGGGCCAGGTCATCCAGTGTGACGTACCTGCGGTTCTCTTCGCACAGGTGCTCCAACAGCGTCGTTTTCCCCACTTGCCGAGGCCCCGTGAGGAGAAGGACGGGAAACTGTTCCGTTGCCCTCATCCAGCTGTCTTCGAGGCTGCGAGCACGGTAGGCGGCTTGTCGACTATTTTGCATTTCGATTGCAAAATAGTCGATAATGGCACTGTGGTCAAGCCGAAACGGGGGTGGGGCGCGAGATTTCCGTTAGTGACCCATCCCCCGTGGGTTCTCTACAGGAGAGAGTGGCGGGGATTCCTGTGAAGAACGCTACATGTGGGGGGGTGCGTCATGAGCAAAGGATTCGGTTCTTTTCGCCGATTCGGTCTTTCGGCCGCTGGTGCTGCGCTCGCATGCGCCACGCATCTCGCGGGGGCGATCACGTCCGTACGGGCTGTGGAATACTATGCGTCTCCGGACGGAACGGGTGACGGCCGTTCGGCCGGGAATCCGTTCAAGGTCGAAAGCTTCTGGGCGGTCGCCAAGCCGGGCGACACGCTGTGGCTGAAGGACGGCACGTATACGGGCGAGGATTCGATGATTGTGCCGCCGAAGGGGCTGAGCGGGGAGCCGGGCCGCCCGATCGCGGTGAAGGCGCTGCACGACGGCAAGGTGCTGATCGACGGCGCGCACGAGCGGCAACCGGTATACCTGAACGGGACGGAATGGTTCGTTCTGGAAGGGTTCAACGCCTGCCGGGCCGGCCGGCCGGGCGACCTGAGCGCATCGGTGATTACGCTGACGGGCGACGCGCCGGGCAAGGGTGCGAACCATACGGTGATCCGCAGGGTAATCGCCTGGGATGCGAAGGACAACTACAACAACAACGTGTGGGGCCACAACCGCAGCGATCACGTGCTGTACGAAGATGTGGCGGGCTTCGGGATCGGCCGCAAGATCCTTCAACCGTTCCGCTCCAAGCACACGACCATCCGTCGCGCGTGGGGCCGTTGGGAAGGGTTCCATGCGGTTGGCCCCAAGATGACGTTCGGGTTGTACTACCACAGCTTTAATACCACTATCGAGAACTGCATCGGGACCTGGAGCGGCGAGCAACAGAAGGAAACGTACCGTCTGTTCTGCGCGAAGCGGTCGCACCCGCGCAACGGCCAGCTGATGACGAAATACGCGATGGACCAGCCCTACGGCGTATTCGTGAGCGGCGCGCTCGACAAATCGGATCCCAGCCTGTTCACGCAGAGTAAGATGCTGGGCTGCATCGGGTACATTCGCGGCGGCGACCGGTTTCCGACGAAGAACATCTTCACGGTCGGTGCGGAGGGCGGCATTGAGTTGCGCGACTGCGTCGCATACATCGAGCCGGGCACACAGCGGCACGCGGTCGGGTTTGGCTCGTGTCACCCGCGCAACCCGGAGATATCCGGGCGCGAGGCGCACAACCTGACGGCGATCGGGGGAGCGGAAATCGCGTGGCGTCAGCCGGTAAGCGTGAGCAACGTTGAGCATGGGGCAACGGCCTCGGATGTGACCAGCATCTTCAACTCGCCGAAGGGCGCGCAGGTCGCGTATCGCTACGTGGACGGCAAGCTGACGAGCGAGCCGCTCTGGCCGTGGCCCATGGACCAGCGGATCAAGGCGGCGCTCGCCCTGGCCGGCCGCCGCTCGGTCACGCACGGCATGGCGCGCGACGACGGGCTGGTGACCTCGGCGATCGAGCAGATGTTCGGGTCGATCCCGGCAGAAATGAAGAACGAAGAATGAAATGAAGTGGCCGCGCCGATGTTGTCTGCAAGGTGCTCATGCGACTGTTCTTTCTGAGCAGCGTCCCTTCGGGTGTGTGGCCAATGGGTGTGCGTGTTTCCTTGAGCCGTGAACGGGTTTCGGGCATGATGCGCGGGATACGAACCCGAGCACTGAGGAGTGAGCCGTGGATGCCATGGCTGTCCCGTGAACCCGGCTCGGCACAGCCTCGCCCTCCATGGGAGGACCCTCTTCAGCCAACTGGAGGGCGAGCAGCCTGCCCGCCGTAGGCCCGGCGAAGGCGGGTCCTCACGAGCCGGTTCATCCGGTCTCGTTGCGATGAGACGAAGTATGCGGCGGCCGGTCAAGGAGGCGCGATAGATGAAGAGACTGTTCCTGCTCCGCTACGACACGGAACGGTCGTCCCAGGAGCAAATGGCCGGATTCCTGGAGAAGGCGGTCGCGGTGCACCGGGCCGATCAGATTCCCGCGACGTTCTTCTGCCGCAGCGCCGCCGTGGAGGCCAGAGAGGACGACTTCCGGGCGTTTGACGAGACGGTGAAGGACGACCCGCTCTTCGACATTCAGGACCACAGCTACTCGCACATCGGGCTGTGCTACGAGGCGGGCAGTCCGGTCGACGTTCTGAAGGCGGACTACGAGAAGTCGTTCGCGATCCATGAGCGCGTGTTCGGGAAGCGGCCGATCGGCGTCAGCATCTGCGGCACCAGCGGCAAGGACGGCGCGGGTCTCAAAGGGTTCGACGAGACCGACAAAGCGCGCGCCGAGCTGGACATGATGGCGGGGCTGGGGTTGAGGATGATCAACTCGAAACGCGTCGGCGTGAACGGGTCCTGCGAATTCACAAACTACGCACCACTCGGGCATCCGGAGATCATGGGGTTCCCGAGCGGCTACAGCGACACCGGTTGGATGTACCGAGCCGAACAGGGCGACCCGATGGATTACATTCTCGGCCAGATCAAGGAGCGCGCGGAGCGCGACGCGCACATGCCGCTGATGCTGCACGATTGGGTCGCCTGGAACGAGGCGCCGGACAAGGAGCTGACGCATGTGCGGCGGATCGCGGAATGGGCGAGACAACTCGGGTATGAGTTGGTGACCCACATCGCGTGTTATGGCGAGAAATCGCTGTGGGCAAGTTGATTTCCGGGGCGGCAAGAAGGGGCGGGCCCCGAGAGAGAATGATGGCGAAAGAGGCGGCGCGGACGGAGCCGCGCGCTTCAAGACGGGACGATGTTGTCTGTTGCCTTTCCGGTGTCTGCGACAACCATTTGGCAGGGCGCGGGTATCGCGCGGCCGCTTCTGGCCTGTTTTGCGGGTTGAAAGCGAGTGGGCCGGGGCTCTATGCTTTGTGGGCATTCAGCCGGCGTCGTGCGAGGCGGCGCGACCGGCGGGAGAATCAGATAGGAGGCAAGGCTATCATGACGGGGAAAGTGCAGCGTAACGGTCAGGATCAGGCGATGGGTCCGCTTCGCGTGTGTGCGCAGAATCCGCGCTATTTTGCGGACGGGACGGGCAGGCCCGTGTATCTGACGGGCGCGCACACGTGGAACAATCTGCAGCACAACGCTGTGTACCCGGCGGTTGACTACCCGGCGTACCTCGACTTTCTGGAGAACCACAATCACAACTACATGCGCATGTGGGCGTGGGAGCAGGCGGCGTGGGATCCGTGGGCGCCCGAGCCGATCAAGGTCGGGCCCGTGCCCTATATGCGGACCGGGCCGGGCGAGGCGCTGGACGGCGGGCCGAAATTCGACGTCACGCAGTTCAACCCGGACTATTTCGAGCTGCTCCGTACGCGGGTTGCCGCCGCGCGTACGCGCGGGATCTACGTGTCGGTCATGCTTTTCGAAGGCTGGAGCGTGGAGCCGAAGAACCAGTACGGCAATCCGTGGCAGGGCCATCCGTTCAACGCGGCGAACAACATCAACGGGCTTGACGGTGACGTGGACGGGGACGGGAAGGGGATAGACATCCACACGCTGCGGTGTCCGGCCGAGATTGCGGAACGGCAGCGGGCCTACGTGCAGAAATGCCTCGAAACGCTCAACGATCTGGACAACGTGCTCTGGGAGATCGGCAACGAGATGCATCCCGACACGGTCGAGTGGCAGTATCGGATGATCGACTTCATCCATGAGCGGGAGGCCGGCATGCCGAAGCAGCATCCGGTCGGCATGACGGGCGCGCCGATCGAGAACGACGCGCTGTTCGCGAGCCCGGCGGACTGGATCTCGCCGACGGGCAAGTCGGGCTATTCGACGGAGCCGCCCGCGGCGGACGGGCGCAAGGTGATCGTGGCGGACGTCGACCACATCTGGCCGCGCCAGTTCCAGGCGTGGGTGTGGAAGAGTTTCACGCGCGGGCTGAACACGGCGTTCATGGATTTGTACGGCGCGCCGCAGATCGGCGTCCAGCCGCCGGAGAAGCTTCCGAAGAACTGGATCGAGCAGACAGACACGACGCGGAAGAACCTGGGCCACACATTGGCTTACGCGCGGCGAATGAACCTGGCCGCGGCGGCGCCGCACGACGAACTGGCCTCGACCGGCTACTGTCTGGCCGATCCCGGAAATGAATACCTGGTTTATCAGTCCGGGGAGGGTTCGTTTTCCGTGAACCTTGAGGGAACATCCGGGCCGCTACAGGTGGAGTGGTTCAGTCCGGATACCGGCCAGGCCACGCCGGGCGAGGCGGTGACCGGCGGGCAGACGGTCACCTTCGATCCGCCCATGTCGGGGGATGCGGTTCTGTTCCTGACGCGAGGGCCGTAGCGCACGTCTCCAGACGTGCGAGGCGACCGGCGCACCTGGCGAGCACGTATGGGGGAAGGGCAGCGACGCGCTCCATAGGAGGGCGCAACCTCGAATTTCGCTTGGAACCGCGTGATGGGAAGCGGACAATTCAGGTTTGTTCCGAGCTCTAACCGGGAGGACCGTGCCTCATGATGCGGCCCGCTTATCCGTGGACATTCACGCGCACGATTCGTTTCCTCATCGGCGGGTTGGCGTTGATTTGCCTCGCGGCTGCTGCCGAGAGCCCTACGCTGTCCATCGGCCTGGGACCATCCAATCTGCCGAGTCTGTTCTGGCCGGCCCTGATCACCAACGACGCGTACGCGGTGCAGACCACCGATGCGCTTGGGACCGGAGTCTGGTCGTTCGCAGAGCCCATCGACCAATGGCCGTCGGCCGAGACGAACTGGCTCAGCGCGGCCGATGCCGGAGAGGCTGTGTTCTACCGGCTGCAGGCGGTGCATCGCGGGAACCTCGTCTCCAACGCTCACGAAGTGACGCTGTCCACCTTTGACATCACGCTGCTGTTCCTCGCGCTCGGCATCGATCACCTGATCGCGGCGTCGAACGCCGTCTCCATCTACGATATCGTCTACGAGACGTTCGACCACCGCAACCTCTCGACGATAGCGGCCGGTGCCCTGCTCGTACCCGAAGGCGTCTCGAACGCCCCGCTGATCAGCCTGCAGCACGGGACGACCAGCAAAGACGCCGAAGCCCCGTCCGCCGCCACCGAACAGGCCGCGCTCGGCGTCGTCTTCGCCACGCACGGCTACGCGGCCGTCATCCCGGACTACCTCGGCTTGGGCGGGTACTCGCCCGGACTGCACCCCTATCTGCACGCCAAGTCTGAGGCCGTGGCCGCCGTCGATATGCTCCGCGCATGCCGCACGTTCATCCAGACCTACACCGCTCTCACCCTGAACGGGCAGCTTTTCCTCGCCGGCTACTCGCAGGGCGGGCAGGTGACCATGGCCCTGCAGCGCGAATTGGAACGGTACCACACGAACGAATTCCAGATCACCGCCTCCGCGCCAATGGCCGGCCCGTACGCGCTCAGCGGCGTCATGAGCGAAGTGATCGAAACCACGAATAGCTACTCCTCCCCCTCCTACCTCGCCTATTTGCTGCTCGGCTATGACTCCGTCTATGGCCTGTTCGACTCCTACGACGAGGTGTTTGCCGATCCGTACCACACCAGTATCCCGCCGCTTTTCGACGGCAGCAAGACCACCGGTGAGATCGACGACCAACTCCCCGACGTGCCGCAAGACATGCTGCAGCCCGCCTACCTCCAGGCCGTCACGAACAATCCCGACCACCCGCTCCGAGTCGCCCTGCGCGCCAATGACACCTACGACTGGACGCCTGTCGCCCCCGTCCGCCTCTACCATTGCTCCGGAGATACCACCGTGCCGTTCACCAATTCCCAGATCGCCGAAGCCCAGTTCAAGACGAACGGCGCGCCCGACGTCGCGCTGATCGACCCCGCGCCCGGCGCGGACCATGGCGCGTGCGTCTATCCGAGCATTCTGGCGGCCAAGGCCTGGTTTGACTCGCTGCGTGAGTAGCGCCGCCGCGCCCCAAAAAACAGGAAAATTTCCATTAATGAGGGGTTGACAAACGGCCCGGGATCGGGCTAGTATTGTTTACGTAAACAGCAGGGCTGGAGATGGTCACACAGAAGGACATTGCACGCCGGTTGAGGCTGTCGCAGATGACGGTCTCGCGGGTGTTGAACGGCTCGCCGCTGGTGGGGGAGAAGACGCGGCGGCGGGTGTGGCGAGAGATGGAGAGGCGGGGCTACCGCCCGAACGTCAGCGCGCGGAATCTGGTTTCGCAGTGTCGGGGGGCGGTGGCGGTGGTGATACCGGAGCCGCAGTCGATGTACTCCTTTTACTTTCTCCCCGCGCTGGAAGGGATCAGCGAGGTTGTCAACGCGCGGGGCCAGAACCTGCTTTTCGTGGCGATTGCGGGTGCACGGGACTGTGCGGAGAAGCTGCCGGACGCCGCGAACCGCGCGGATGCGTTCATTGTGTTCAATTTCAGCGAGATGCGGCCGTACCTTGGCGCGATACTCTCGGTGTTGCGGGAGCAGGGCAAGCGTGTGATCACGATCCAGAGCTACCGCGGCCGGGCGCAGGCGCCGTACATCACGATCGACAATGTGTTGGGCGGCGCGCTGGCGACGCGTCATCTGGCGGAGTTGGGGCACCGGCGCATTGCCTGCGTGGGGCTGGAATACGATTCGGCCGAGACGCGCGCCCGGCTGAAGGGGTACCGGACCGCGTGCGCGGAGGCGGGGCTCGCGCTCGACGCCGGTTGGGTGATTCCGCGGTTTGATCGGGGGCGCAGCGGCGAGTTGCGCCGGCTTTTCGCGGGCACGGGGGCCGAGCGGCCGACGGCCGTGTTTGCGATGAGCGACCGGGTGGCGCGGGTGGTGATGTTCGAATGTGCGCGGGCCGGCTGCCGTGTTCCGGAGGACGTCTCGGTTGTGGGGTTCAACGACGACGCGCCCTTCGTCACGATGATGCACCCGCACCTGACGACGGTGCGCCAGCCGCTGCGCGAGCTGGGCCGCACGGCCGCCGAGCGCGTTCTGGCGCTGGGGAACGGAGACGGCGCGGCCGGCGAGAACGTGATTCTGGCTCCGCAGCTTGTGGAACGCGAGTCCACAAGCAGAATCGGCTGACGCCGATTCTGCTGGCCGGGCCTGTTTGAATCGAACGATGTACCTGCGGGTCTTCGGAAGCTTGACGAGCAGCGCGACTGGGTTGGGAGGCAAAGGATGAACCGATTGCATCGCTTGGTCGTGTGCGGGCTTGGCGCGTTGATGATCGTGGCGACTCCGGCCACTGCCGCCGTCCCCGAGGGGTTCGCGGTGCTGGGCGACCGGATCAAGGATTACCCGCCGCTGGCGGGGTTCGTAGCGGCGCCGGTGGAGAAGCGGGTGCCGCCGAAACCGTCAGTCGAAGACGAGGCGCACGGCTACATGCTCTACGCGCGGTCGCCCTCCGACACGGTCGAGCGGCATTCGGTGCCGGCGCTGGATGAGCTGACGGATGCACGTGACGCGTTCGCGACGCCGGGCGAGTACGAGCCGTGGACGTTCTCGATCTACGCGCTGCGCGAATTGAAGGATGTGCGCGTGACGGTTTCGCCGCTGTTGGGCGAGGGAGGGCGCCCCATTCCGCCGGACCACGTGGACCTTCGCGTGCTCGGCTGCGTGTGGCGGCTTTCGTACGGGACCCGCTACCGCTGGATGCCCGGCTTTCTGGAGCATCGCGATGCGGTGGACGTGGAAGCGGAGACCAGCCGGCGGTTCTGGATCACGGTGAAGGTGCCGGAGGACGCGGCGCCCGGCGTGTACGAGGGGGCGGTCCGGATCACGACGGCGCAGGGCGCGCGCGGGCTGAAGCTGCGCCTGCGCGTGCTGCCGTTTGCGCTCGATCGCGCGCCGTACAGGGGCAGCATGCTGGCGCCGTCGCTGCAGATGTACGGCGACGTGTTCGGCGCCGAGCGGCTGCACGAGAAACTGGTCGATCTGCGCGAGCACGGCTGCGGAGATGCGGTGGGCTACTTCACGTTCGCGCCGCATGTCGCGAAAGGCGCGAACGGCGAGCCCGTTCTCGATTTCGACAAACCGCACGACCAACGCGTGTACTACTCGTGCAATCAGATCGTGGCCGCGCTTCGCCGCGCGGGAATGGACGGCCCGATCTACGTGAACCAGGGCGGTGCGCGCGTGAAGGTGTTTGCCGGGCAGTGGGGCAAGGCGGGCACGCCGGCGTTCGAGCAGGCGTTCGTCGCGATCGTCCGCAAATGGCACGATTACGCGCGCCAGAACGACTGGCCGCCGCTCGTGCTGGGCTACGGCGACGAGCCGTCGCATTCGACCGAGAAGCTTCAGGAGTGCCGGTACATGTTCCGGCTGCTCAGCGAAGGCGGCGCGAACGGCACGAGCTATATCAACGGGCCGTGGGGCGGGATCGATTCGCCGTCCATGTTCTGGCCGCACATGAAGATCGTGCACGCGAACTACTACGACCCGCCGATGCTGGAGCGCATGCGGCTGCGCCGGCAACGGCTGTGGCTGTACAACGTGGGGATTGGGCGGTTTGAGTACGGCTGGCAGTGCATCGCGAGCGGTACGGAGCTGGTCAGCAAGTACGACTATCAGACGTGGGCCTATTCCGGCAAGCGCGGCCCGTTCACGCACTGTGCGGCCGGCGCCGACGCCGTGACCCGTAAGCCGATCCCGTCGCCCGAGTTCGAGAACGCGCGCGAGGGGATCGACGACGGGCGCTACTACGCCACGCTGCTGAACCACATCGGCCGCGCCCTGCTCACGCGCAACGACAGCTGCATCAAGGCCGCGCAGGCGGCGGAGCAGACGCTCGAGGCGTGGTTGAAGCAAGTCCCGCTCGACCGCGGGTTCTTCCGCGAAGGCGGCGAGCTCGACTTCTCCGGCGCGGACTTGCATAAGATGCGGTGGCGCATGGCCGCGCATATCCTGGAGTTGAATGCGCTGTTGGAGCCGTATGCGAAGGAGCCGTGGTATCGGTGAGGAGGGGACCGTGGGACCGTGGGACTGTAGGACCGTGGGACCGTGGGACTGGGAGACGGGAACGTTGACACCGACCGAGAATCGACGAGAAGGGAAACGTTCTCGAGCACGTTGGGAGAGGGTCCGATTGTCAACCCGCGTCTCCAGAGAGCCTCGAACATGAGGAGGGACTTACACGTGAGCGTGCGCGTGAAGACGCAACGGCCGACGAGCCGGCCGGCATGGGGCCGTGTTTGGCGGGGCATGGGCCTGGGCGTTGTGGTGGCTTCATCGGTCTGCGTGGCCGGCGAGTTCATTGCCGACTGCGAGTTTATCGAGCGGCCCGCGAAGGCCGGCAAGGAGAGCGACGGGCCGCGGCGGACGCTGGTGATTCCGAAACTGGCGGATGTGCCGGCGCTGGACGGCAAGCTGGACGATGCCGTCTGGAAACAGGCGGCGCCGCTCGACGGTTTCACGCGTGCGCGGGCCGAGGCGGTTCGGCGGGCGACGGCGCGGAGCGTGAAGGCCGACCCCGCCGAATTTCTGCAGGACGAACTGACGCCGAGCGCGGGGACCGGGACGCGCGGGTATGCGTACTACACCGGCACGCATCTGTGGCTGGGGCTGGAGTGTCTGGAGCCGCAGCCGGCGAAGATCAAGGTGAACACGGCCGTGAGCAACGCCGGGCAGCGCGACTCGTCCGTGTGGCAGGACGACGACGTGGAGCTCTTTCTGAGCCCGAACAACGACGGGTTGACCGCGTACCAGTTCGGGATCAACGCGGCGGGCGTGGTGTATGACGGGCGCAACACGCGCAAGCCGGGTTCGCGCAGCGTGAAGGCCGACAAGACGTGGAACACGGACGTGCAGGCGAAGACCGGCCGCACGGCGCAGTCGTGGACCCTCGAGCTGGCGGTCCCGCTGGCGGACCTGTTCGAAGGGGACCCAACCGGCACGGCGTGGGGTCTGAACATCCAGCGCCAGCGCACGACGGCCGGGCGCAGCCCGCACGAGCTGCAGTTCTGGAGCCTCACGGACGCCTCGGCCTTCCCGGAGATGGACCGCTACGGGCTCCTGGTCTTCGCGCGCAAGCCCGGCGTCGAGGTTCTGGAACTGGGCGTCGTGGCGCCCGGCTACGGGGAGAACGTGCTCGTCGCGCGCGCGCTGAACCGGGCGGACGCCGACGTCACGCTGGCATGCCGGGCCGTCTTCGAGCCTGAGCAGGGCGAGCCGGTGCGAATCGACGGGACCCTGTACGGTCCCGCGGGAAAGGAAGCGAGTCTCGAACTGCCCGTCCAGCTCACGCGCAAGGGGGCGTGGTCGTTCCAGGCCGAACTGCGGGCCGGGGCGCGGCTGATCGCGCGGCGCGAGGAGACTTTCTCGATTCCGGACGAGCTGCTGTCCGTGCGGCTTGCCGACTCGATCTACCCTCTCGGCGACCGCTACGCCAAGGTGCGACTCCGCCTGAATGTCGCTCCGGTCTCGTTGCCGACACATGCGCTGACGCTCACGCTCGGGCAGGGCGAGCGCGTGGTACGTCGCGGCGAGATCCGCCAGGTGCGGTCGGGCGAAGCCGTGCTGTTCCTCGACATCGGCGGCCTGGCGGCGGGCACGTATGATCTCTGCACGCGGCTCCTGAACGCGGAGGGCGTGACGGTGTCGGAGACGGACGGGCGGCTGGTGAGGGAGAAGGGTCCGTTTGACTGATGCGGGCTTCGCCCGCAACCCAGAGGTCGGAGGTCGGAGGTCAGAGGTCAGCGGCTTTGCCCGCATACACGGGTCGTCCATCTGACCTCTGAGCTCTTGGGGGCCGAAAACTTCTTGTTTTTCGTTGCAGTTTTCGAGGACGAAGCCACTAAGGAGGTACGGTACGATGAACACTCTGGGCACTGCACGAATCTGTTTGCTGGTGTTCGCACTCCCGGCGGCCGTGGTGTGCCGTGCGGCCACGTACCACGTGTCGCCTGCGGGTCAGGACGAACGCACACCACAGCAGGCGGCGAGCGCGGGCACACCGTGGCGCAGCGTCGCGAAGGCGGCGCAGGCCGCGCAGCCGGGCGACCGCGTCGTTCTGTTGCCGGGCGTGTATCGCGAGGGCGGCATCGTGATCGGGAATTCCGGAACGGAAACGGCGCCGGTCGTGTTCAGCGCGCAACCCGGCGCGATCCTTTCCGGCGGCACGCGGCTGGCGCGGTGGTTGCGCCTCGAAGGCGAGATCTACCGGTCGGACCCGGTGGACATGGCGCCGTTCGAAGCGGCGAAGAGCTACCCGACCATCCTGTTGGAGGGCGGCGTGTTTCTCAATCAGGACCACGGGCAGCGGGTCGAGACCCTGAAGCCCGGCAGTTGCCTCTGGCAGAAACAGGAGCGGCGCTGGCTGGTCTGGTGCCGGGCGGGCGGCGATCCGGCCCGGCGTGAGATCGAGTTGCCGACCCTGGGCGAGGGGATCATCGTGGGGAAAGGCGTGCGGCATCTGGTCTTTGAGGGCCTGGATCTGCGCCACTACAACGTGACGGCGCTGCGCGTGGAGAAGGGCGCCGGCGACATCGTGTTCCGCAACTGCCGGTTCGGCGACAGCACGCGCAAGCTGCTGCAGATTCAGGGCGATCACATCCGCGTCGAGCGCTGCCGGTTCCGGCAGTCGGGTTCGACGGGCCTTCAGTTCGGCGGGCCGGGCGCGTTTGCCGGGGTGGTCCGCGACTGTGTCGCGGTGCAGTGCGGCAACTGCTACTACGCCAGTGGCGGGGCGCACGACATCCTGTTCGAGCGCTGCGAGGCGTCGCACTTCGCGCGGCGCACGATACCGCACTTCAACTTCAAGGCCGACGGCGACGCGATCGGGCTGGGCGTCTCCTCGAACGTAGTCGTGCGCGCGTGCGTGTTCCGCGACAGCGGCTGGGCGGCGTACGCGGAAGACAGCCGTCTCATTCCGTGGGGCAAGGACAAGAAGCCGATGCGGCCGAACCAGGGCTGCGCGTTCGACATCTGGCGCGCGGACGCGTATCGTATCGAGAGCAACGTGGTCGCGCGCTGCGACAGCGGCGTGCACATTGCGCCGGGCACCGCCGGGGTGATCGTCGGCAACACGATCGTCGGTGTGCGCGGCAGCGGGATCAGCGCGCACGGCGCCGCGAGCTGTCCGGTCAAAGGCGTGGTCATAGACGGGAACACGGTGGTAGACTGCAGCCGCGGCGTATGGCTCTCGAAGGTGACGACGGACGCGCGCGTGGTGAACAACATTCTGGCCGGCAACGAACAGGCGTTGAGCGTGCAGAACACGGAAGGGTTCTTCGAGGACCGCAATGCCTTCTACGGCACAAACGGCGGGCGCCAGATTGCGTGGCTGGGCCAGACGGTGGACCTGGCGCAGTACCGGGCGCGCTCGGGGATGGGCGCCAATTCCCTTGAAGCCGGTCCGCGGTTCACGGCGCCGGGGGCGGGCGACTACCGGCTGCGCGCCGACAGCCCGTGCCGGGGGCGGCGGGCGGACGGCGGCGACTTGGGCAGCGGCCCGTGGCGGCCGGTGCCTCCGCCGGCGGAGGCGGGGCCGGGCGGCAGTCGACAATGAAGACGGGGGGCGATATGTCGCGGTTCCATTCCGGTGCGGCTCCTTATGAAGCGATTCGAGACGGCGACCGGATCGTCGTCGAGAACGCCTACACGCGTTGGGTGCACGATCTTGCGCGCGGGGGCGAGCTGACGGAGGCGGTCGTACGGTTCGGTTCGAACGCGAACCTGCTGGTCGCGCCGCAACGCACGAGCGTCGCGATCCGGGAAGGCGGCTCCTATCATCCCTACGCATCGCACCGCCTTCCCGCGGTGTCGGCGGAGCTGGCCGAGAGCGAGGAGGGGCCGGTTCTGACGCTAGGGCAGAAGCTGGCGGACGCGGAGGGGCGTGTGTTGGATGGCGTATCGGTCAGGCACACAGTCACGTACCGGCCCTGGGGCTACGGCCGGCATGTCGTCGAACTGGCGATAGCGGACAAGGTGGCCGAGGTGGGGCAGGTGCAGGTGGGCACGTTCTTCGTGACGCCGGCGGCGGACCGCTGTGCGGTGCGGCAGGCGACGGCGCTGGACGCCAATGCGGCGGGCGCGAACGGCGTGCGGGCGTGGCTCCCGCTGAGCGGCGGGCGCAGGCGCGAGGATTTCCCCGTGCTCACGACCCGGTATCTGCCGCTCTCGGTACTGATGTTCGAGCGGGGGCTGGAGGGCATCGAGTACGGGCTGGGTGACGATCTCGGCGCGTGGGACGGCGTTGGCCGAGACCGGCCCGGCTGGCAGCAGCTGCACATCACCTACAGCACGGAACTGAACGGTTACGAAGTGCGGTTCTGCCCGCTCGACGCCAACGTGGCCGGCCAGTTCCTGGCCGGGCCCTATCGTTTCGAGTTTCGCATGGCATTGCCGCACGTGCGCGACCGGATTGTGCCGCTGCGTCCGTGCGTCGGCGGAATCTTCCGGCACGGCCGCGGGTTCGAGGGGCGTTGGCCGACCGGAGAGGACATTTCGCGGTGGAACGAGGCGGGCTGCACGCTCATGCGCCTGCACAACGACGGCGATTCGTTCGGGAACGGGATCTTCTGGCGCGACGCGGCCTACCCGCCGTATCCGCCCGCGGAGATGGCGAAGATGGATGGGTTCCTGAAAGCGGCCAATGACGCCGGGATCAGCGTCGCCCCCTACTTCTCCGGGAAGGAATATCATCCTGAGGCCGAGGGGTTCGCCCGCCACGCCGAAACGTGGATGCGGCTGGTGGAGCCGGGCGGCGCGATACTGCACAACTACACCCGTCACGGCGAGTTCGGTGCGCAGATGTGTCTGGAGAGCGGCTGGTACGAGAAGCGGCGCGCGACCATCGACGAAGTCTTGCGCCGTCACGCCTTTCGCGCTGTCTATTACGACTGGTGTATGGGCTATGAATGCTGCCATCCGGGCCACGTGGCCGGCGGGCGGCGGCATTGGGACCAGGACAGGCTGCAGGACCTGCTGGAATGGAGCCATGAGCGGGTCGGGCCGGCCGGCGACGTCTACCTGCACCTGACTCGGTGCCCGAATCTGGCGGCCGAGAATCTGGCCTCGCTCGTCTTGACCGAGGAGCTCGGGTACGGGTTGATCGGCCCGGAGATGTTCACGCCGCACGTGCATTTCATGAATATTGCGCCGCGCCAGATTTGCGATATGCTGCGCGGGAAGGTGTCTGAAGCCGACCGGCGCCGGCTTGCGCTCTGCGCGCTCTTGCATCATGCGGGGATTTCGTCGACGGCCCCCGTCTACACGGATTTCTACAGGAACGAAGCCCGATTCGACGTCTCCGCCTATCGCCGGCACGCCGCGCCGGGCGAGGGGAAATGCGCGGCGAATCGCGAGGCGGTGGGTGTCAGCGCCTATTGGAACGAGCGGGAAACGCTTGTGCTTGTCGCCAATCTGGCCGAGGAGCCCGTGGAAGCCGAGTGGCATGTGGACGGCGAGGCCCTGGGACCGGACTGCGGTTCGCAGGGCGGGCCGGCGGGCCGGGTTACGCTGGGGCCGCTCGAATTGAAGGCCATGCGCGTGCCGAACGGTTCGGGATGAACGACGGGGTCTGGGGCGTGCGGATGAATCGAACAGGCGCAGTACGATCCGCGGTTTCTGTCGATTGACGCGGGTAGTCCCGACACAGCTGGGAGGTGTCAACATGCATGGAACAGGGTCGTGCTGGATTTGTGGCTCACTGGCGGTTGTAATGGGTGCGCTGGCCAGCGCTCCGGCGTTCGCGGCGGAGTTCTATGTGGACGCCGGCTCGCGCGGCGGGCGCTCGGACGACGGGAATCCGGGCACGGCGACGAAACCCTGGCGCACGTTGAGTCGTGCGCTGGGCGCGCGGGCGCCTGGGCCGGAAGCTGGGGACACTGTGTGGGTTCGGGGCGGCATCTACAAGGAGCGGCCGTGCGTCGAACGGGGCGGGCAGGCGGACAAGCCGCTGACGATCCGGGCCTTTCGCGGCGAGCGGTCGGTCCTGGACGGCGAGGGCACTCGCGGCGGCATCACGTTGGCGTCCGATAGCGGCGCCGACTACGTTGTGATCGACGGCCTGAGCTTCACGAATCTCGGACAGAACGCGGCCGCCGTTTCCGTGAACGGCAGGACGGGCATCGTACTGCGCGGCCTGCACGTCGCCGGGACCGGTAGCGGCATCGTGCTGAGTGGGTGTCGAGCGTGCCGCGTGCTGAAGTGCGATATCCCGCAGTTGTCGGTCGACACCGGCTGTTCCGGTATCGTCATGGCGGAGAACCACATTCATCACAACGCGCGCGGCCACGCGCTTTCCGTATACGCGCCCGGCGACGGCGTGCGGGCCGATGGCGAAGTTGTGGCGGTGGAACAGGTGGCGCCCGGGCTCGCGCGGTTCCGCGGGCCGGACTTGAAACTGCACAAAGCGCGCAGCGGCGCGCTTTACGGCCAGAATGCCGCCGGCACGGTCAAGAATCCGAGCCTGGTTCTGTTTTTCGATCGCCGCATGAAGCAGCACGGGCCGGGTGTCTGGACAACGGACAAAGGCATAGCGGGCGGCAAGGTACCACTTGCCGACGGCCGGGACTGGTTTGTCCTGCGGAGCAATCCCGACTGGGGCGGCAAGCCCTATTCGCCTGACGGGACGGAAGGCCTGTTCGAAACCGGTGCCGCCAGGTGGGAGGACCTCGCCAGAGCCAAGTACGCGTGGGTGGCGTACGTCTTCGATCCCGGCACGGCAAACCGCGACATCCGGATTCTGGACAATGAGGTTGATCACGCCGCTGTTCAGGGTATCTGGGTCCAGCGGGCGGATGGCATTCTGATCAGGGGCAACAAGGTGCATCACAACGGCGCCACCGGCATTCAGATCGAGACTCTGTGTCGCCGGGTGTGGATCGAGGGAAACGTGAGCTATGCCAATAACGTCAGATCCATCCACGAGACGGGCATCTGGCTGGATGAGACGATCGACGCGGTGGTCCAGGACAACGTGGTGTACGAGAACGAGAAGGGCATGGGCATCACGCAGTGTGAATGGGTGCTGATGCGGCGCAACGTGTTCTACAATAACCGGGCCCAGCACGTGCCGCCGGGCAAGGCCGAGCAGGCGCGGGGCAATGCCGGCGGGTTCTGGTTCTCGGGCGGGCGCGGCTGTCATCTGGGCGCGCCGCCGGGCGCGGCGCACAACGCGTTCGTGCACAACATGCTTGTCGGCAACGGCACCGATTCGAGCAGATGGGGTGGGCTGCAGCACGGGCTGAGCGGCTATCCGAAGATCGGCCGGAACCATTTCATCAACAACATCGTCCATGACCATCGCGGCGCACTGGTCCTGGACGCGTGGCACACGCCGGGCGTAGTGGACGGCAACATCTATCATGGCGCGCGGCCGCTCCGTGCGCGGTGCGGCGGCAACGGCGGCGGCCAGCCCGCCACCTACCTGATCAGCGAACCCGGCGGGCTTGCGGCCTACCGCGCGGCATCGGGCCTGGATCTGCATTCCCGAGTCGGCGCGGTGGCGTTTGTCGATGCGAAAGGCGGCAATTTCCGGCCGGCGCCCGGCAGCGTGGCGATCGATGCCGGGCAGCCGCTGACACGGACAACCGCGGCCGGGTCGGGGCCGGACGTACCCGTTGAGGACGTGAGCTGTTTTTCGGCCGGGTTCCGTACGGGCAAGGGTGAGCCAGTCATCCCGGGCGATGAGATCGTAGTCGCAGGTGCGGCGGCGCGGATCGTCGCGATCGACCGGGAGCAGGCCGTTCTGAAGATTGACCGGAACCTGACATGGCGCCAAGGCGATCCGGTGGCCTATGTCTACGTGGGCGCGGGCCCGGATGCGGGCGCGTTCGAAGTTCATTGACGGTGGAGAATTATCGGAAGGTGTTTCCGTTCTGGGCCTGAGATCAGCTATCGTCACGGTTGACCTGAGGCGTCGTCGAGAATCCCGCCTCTGAGGCGGGATCGAGAACCTTGTCGAGAGCCCCCGCCGCAGCGGCGGGATCGACAAGGATGACGACAAAGACTACGACAAAGATGGCAGATCGGGACTTCCGGCGCTACGCAACGTGCCGGATGAAACAGGGAGGGCAAGAGGTGAGTGAGGAGAAGGCACGCATACTGGTGATCGGTGCGCATCCGGACGACGCGGAGGCCGGCTGCGGCGGGACGGCGGCGCTGTGGTGCAAGAAAGGGTTCACCGTACGGCTGGTGAGCGCGACGAACGGGCAGACCGGCCACTACGAACAGGGCGGGGTGACGCTCACGCAGCGCCGCATCGCCGAAGCCAAGGCCGCCGCCGAACTGATCGGGGCGGAAAGCCAGGTGCTTCCGATCCCGAACGGCGGGATCGAGCCAAACCTGATCTATCGCAGCATGTTCATTCGGCTCATTCGTGAGTTCAATCCGGATCTCATCCTGACGCACCGCCCGAACGACTACCATCCGGACCACCGCTACACCTCGCAGCTCGTGCAGGACTCGAGCTATGTCGTGACGGTGCCGAACAACTGCCCGGAAGTCCCGGCCCTGAAGAAGAACCCAAGCGTCATGTATCTGTGCGACGGATTCACCAAACCCTATCCGCACCAGGGCGACATCGTGATCGACATCGACAGCGTCGCGGCGACGAAGATCGAGATGGCGCATCAGCACACGAGCCAGATGTACGAATGGCTGCCCTACAACGCCGGCCAGCTCGACCAGGTGCCGGCGGGCGAGGACCAGCGCCGGAAGTGGTTGTTCGAGCGGCGCATGCCGGGCAACGCCAAGATCGCCGACCGGTTCCGCGACAGACTCGTCGCGCGCTACGGCGAGGGGAAGGGCAGGGCGGTCAAGCACGCGGAGGCATTCGAAATCTGCGAGTACGGCGGGGCATTGACCGATGAGAAACGGGAGTGGCTCTTCGGCGGACTGTAGGCGGGATACGACGGCCATCCACGGCGGAGGGATGCGGGTGCGAACGCTTTGGGCGATCATGACGCTTGTTTTCGGCGCCTGCTGTTGCGGGCAGGCCGGCGTTGAAACCATCATCCCGGCGGATGCCGTTGTGACCCTTGCCGTAACGAACTCCGGCTGGTACGGATTCCCGCCCGGCCAGCGCATGCGTGTGGAGCCGGCGCGCGAGGCGGTCTACGGGCTGGAGTGGGAGATGCGGGGCAGCGCGGGCATCTACTATCGGCCGAACGGCGTCTATTTCTATCGGCCCGACGGCACGAAGCGCGATGATCCGGCCGTCTTCTATTTCCGGGACGACTATGAGCTTCTGAGCCGCACGCTGGACGACGAGTGGGAGACGCGGCGTCTGGAGGTGATGGTCAAGAAAGGGACGGGCCAGATATCGTGGAACGTTGTACTCAACGGGGCGGGCACGGTCGAGTTGCGGAACATGCGGCTGGTCGAAGGCGGCTTTCCCGATCGGCCGCCGTACGTCGGGCCGCCGTACCTGGACTGGATCGAAGGTCTGCGCGCGGACCCGGCGGCAGCGCGGGAGCCGTTCCTGCTTATTCAGGAAGGGCCGCGCGCGTATCCCAAGACGCTGTGGAACGCCGGCACGACCGAAATTCTTGTGGACCGAAAACAACTGGACGAGCTGGCGGCGGCGGCCGAACCGTACCTGAAGGTGGCCGTATCCGATCTGTACAAGCTGGTGCCCGACCCGCTGCCGCCCGGCGGGTTCAGTTTCCGCACGTGGGAGATCAAGAAGTGGACCCGCTGGAACCCGCTCGAACCGGACGTGCTTCGTTCGCCGGAGGGCGAACTCGTCGACAAGTTCGCGCAGTATCCCGTCACGGGCCACGAGACGGCTGTCGGCCCGCGCGGCCGGACATTCCGTTATGCGTACCACGAGAAGCCGGACGGCAAGCGCCTGTACCACGACTTTCTTATCGGCGGCGTGAAATGCCAGTGGCTGGTCAAGAGCGCCTGCGAGATGGCGGCGCTGCACGCGCTGACCGGCCGGCGCGAGTATGGGCTGCGCGCCGCCGCCATTCTGCACGCCTTCGCGCTGCGCAACCCGGATACGCCGGTGTTCGGCGAGGGGTGGGACAGGAGCCCGCGGGCTTTCCGGCCGTACGACAACTATCACTGGATGAGTTTCAACTGGTTCTGGTGGTACACCGCCAGTATGGGGCCGCTGACGCATATGGCGCGCGCCTACGATCTGCTGCGCGACGAGACGATATGGGCCGAGCTCGGCCGCATGAGCGGCACCGACGCACGCCGGGCAGTGGCCGAGGATCTGTTCCTGGCCGCCATGAAATTCGCGCTGCGCTACGACCGCTACAACGCACCGAGCCTGTGGCAGTTCTTCCATAATACGATTGGCGGGCAGATCACCGGTCTGATCACGATGGGCCGGGCGATCGGGTGCCCGGAAGTCGTGCATTACGCGATCCGCAAAGCGTGCGAGGCCGTTCGATGGGAGTACGGCGTTGACGGGCTGCTGCCGGAGAGTGTCAGCTACCACCAGGACCTGATGAGCATGTTCAGCGGGCTGGAGGCCGCGGCGGGATACTCGGACCCACCCGGCTACACGGCGCGTGTTGACGGGCGTCGCATCGAACGGTTCGATGTCGACCGGGACGTCCCGGTCTACGCACGCGTGAAAGCGGCCGTCGAGAAGTTGCGCTACCCGAACGGCGCCTACGCGACCATTCATGACACGTGGTCCGACAGCCGCGGGCCGCGCATCAAGCGGGTGTACCCGGACATTCTGCCCGCCTTCGGGCACTGCTATCTGGGGCGTGGCGAGCAACCCGACCAGCTCCAGGCGCATCTGCACTATTCCGCCGACGGGTTCAACCACAACCACCGCGATCCGCTGAACCTCATACTCTGGGCGTACGGTGAAGAACTCGTCAGCGACATCGGCTACAGCCACCGGACCTCGTACAAGACCAGCATCGACGCCCACAACACGGTGGTGCTGGATCAGCGCAATCCGGAGCGTTTGAAGCACGTTGGGCGGCTTCTGCAGTGGTTCCCGTTGACGGACGGCCCGCAAGTTGCCCAGGCCGGCATGCCGGAGGTGTACAAGGAGGCGCGCATGTATCGTCGGGCGCTCTTCCTGCTGCCGCTGGAGCCGGGCCGCGATCTGGTGCTGGACATCTTCGAAGTTGAAGGCGGCCGGATGCAGGAGTGGATGGCCAACGCCTGCGCCGGCCGCGTGCAGGAGGCGCATGGTTCCTTGCCGTGCGCCGGGCCCTTACCCACATTGGCCGATGACGGCAAGGTCGTCAGTGTGGCCCAGGAACTCCGTTCCCCGTACGTGGATGAGAACAAGCCGAGCCGGTGGTACGGCACGCTGACCGACGTGCGGCTCGCGGCCAATGATCGGCCGTGGCAGGTAACGATCCCGCCGCTGGAAGCCGATGCGGTGCCCGGCCTGCGTCTGCACTGGCTTGGCCCGTTCGACGGGGAGTTGATCCTGTGCAAGGCGCCGAGCGTGCGGCTGGCGGAGCACCATAAGGAGAAGCTGGACGAGATCCGGATGCCCAAGGTCATTGTCCGGCGCCGGGGCAAAGAACTGGCGTCTACCTTTACGGCGGTGTGGGAGCCGTTCCGGGTTCAGCCGCGGCTCGATCACGCGCGCCGTATCCCGGAGCTGGCCGAGGAGACGGGCGTGGCCGTGGAGTGCCGCTATCCGGACGCTCGGGTGGTAGCGGTCTACCGGAAGCCGGAGGCCCGGGCTCCGTTGAGCGCGGGCGGGCTGAGGATGGACGGTGCATTTGCGGCGATGCGTGAATTCGGCGGCAAGACGGGTTTGAGCCTCTTCGACGGAGCGCGGATAGAGGGCGCAGGCGTGACGGCCCGTCTCAGCCCTGTCGCAGCCTTGCCGTTGCTGGCCGTGCGGGAGGGCGCCGCGGCGCATGAACTTCTGGTCGGCGCAGAGCTGCCCGGCTATCCGACGGTGCCGACGGATCAGCCGCACGCGGGCGGGCACATCCTGCTGTCTCAGAACGGCTCCGAGCAACGCTGGTTGCCGCTGGCCGGCATTGCGCCGGGCGGAGGGCGGGCCACCTTGACGCTTACGCGCGAAGCGGGGTTCACCTATGACGCCGGCCGTGCCGTCCTTCGCGAACAGTTCCTGCCGCGCCGCACGATCCACGGCGCCGCCACGGTTGTGCTGCCGCCGTATCTGCTGCTTGAGATCGAGCGCGGGCCGGCCGTCGTGCGCGTCCGACTGAAGGCGAGCGGGGATGTCGCCCTGCGAATTGACGATGTGCCCGGCTCGCCCGTGCTCACGGCACGCCGAGAGGACGGCGGGCAGGCGTGGGTTCCGCCGCACCGCGCGAAGCAGGGCCATGTCGAAGTGACGCTGCCCCTCGTCCGGCTGGGGGCGGGCTGGAACCTGCTGGAGGTGGGGCCGAGAGGGAAGACGCCGTGAATGGTTTAAGGCGAGCGTTGCCCGAAACCCAAGCAGGCCGTGCGCGACCGTCCGCGGCCGAGGACGACCGCGCTACTCAGATACACGCAAGAGCGTGAATGTTGAAAGGAAGAACTCATCGTGGAGGAAATAGGATCGGCCGGATCGGTCCGATCTGTCCGACACACTGGACTGAGGAGCACAGCATGCGCATATACATCATGACCGACATGGAAGGGGTGAGCGGCATTCGCCGCGGGGACCAGGGGTACTGCAAGGCCGGTGAGGCGGAGTATGCCAGAGGCCGGAAGCTCCTGACGGGCGACGTGAACGCGGCGGTGGAAGGGGCGCTGGAAGGCGGCGCGCGCGAGGTGGTGGTGGATGACGCGCACGGGGGCGGCAACCACATCCTCGTGGAAGAACTGCACCCGCGCGCCGTGCTCGAGAGCCCGGTCTCCGGCCGGCCGGGCCAGTACCTGCCGAGTCTGGGCCGGCGTTTCGACGCCCTGTTCATCGTCGGGGCGCATGCGATGGCCGGCACGCGCCGGGCGTTCCTGGACCACACGCAGTCCGGCACGAGTTGGTTCAACTACTATCTGAACGGCAAGACGTACGGCGAGATCGGGCAGTACGCGCTGATCGCGGGCCACTACGGCGTGCCCGTCGTGCTTGTCACGGGCGATCTGGCCGCGACGCAGGAAGCGCGCGCGCTGCTCGGCAAACAGATCGAGACGGTGGCGGTCAAGGAGGCGCTGTCGCGCCACGTCGCGAAGTCCGTCTATCCGCCGCGCGCGCAGGCGATGATCCGGCAGGCGGCCAAACGGGCGATGAGCAAGATCGGCAAGGTGAAACCACTCAGGATCAGATGCCCGATCAAGGTGAAGCTGGAACTCCAGCGCACGGATCTGGCCGACGCCTACGACGGCAAGCCGCACATCCGGCGGGTGGACGCGAGGACGATCACGTGCACCGTGCCGACGCAGGCGGATATCCTGAACTTCTAGTGTAGTGCGTCCAACAGATCTTGACATTGGCAGCGGCGATTCTGGCGGCTGGCAAGGCGTTCGCGAGGGGCAATCCCCGCAGC
>JAFGHX010000203.1 GCA_016929905.1 Kiritimatiellia bacterium | reverse complement strand
GCTGCGGGGATTGCCCCTCGCGAACGCCTTGCCAGCCGCCAGAATCGCCGCTGCCAATGTCAAGATCTGTTGGACGCACTACACTAGCTTTCGCGCCCTTTCGCGCCTTTCGCGGTGACATCCGCCTCCGCCAGCTCGACGAACCGGTTGGCGATGGCGAGCGCGGGGTCGAGCGGCACGTCGACGCCCCTGGTGCCGGGCGCGACATGGATGCGCGGCGTCGGGCGCAGCGTCCGGCCCTTGAACTGGGGCAACAGGTCCGCCTGGGCCTCGAGCAGTTCGCGCGTCATCTCCCGCACCTCGGCCAGCGTGCAGACGGCCGAGGTAAGCGGGTCCATCGCGACGGCCTGCATGGCCAGTTCCGGATCGCCGCGCAGGGCGGCCTCGACGGCGAGCTGGTGCACGGTGATATTGCTCTGGTTCAACGCGGCGCACGGCGGCGGCAGCGCGCCCACGTTCACGGGGTGCAAGCCGCCCCGGTCCACGAACACCGGCACTTCGACGCAGGCGGCGCGGGGCAGGTTCGCGATGTAGCCGTCGTTCATGACGTTACCGTTCAACCGGAAGATCATGTCGGTCTGCATCGCTTCGAGGATATACGAGCCGTACTCGACGCTGCGCCCCTTGATCTGCGGGGATTCGCGGGCGAGATAGTCGACGCCCTCGTATTTCTCGGCGATCACTTTCGACCCCTTGTACGCCGCGCCGGACTCCCCGCCGAACGCGGGTTCGTCGCAATAGGTCGCGAGCGCCTTCCCGTTCTTCCGGAACCAGGGGATATATTCGGACAGATGGCCGGAGCTTTCGGTCATGAAGTAGCCGAAATGCCGCATCACCTCGCCGCGCACCTTCTCGTTGACGTAGTATTCCGGCTTCTCGATATTCGCCCGGAGGCGCGGGTACAGATCCACCCCCGTCTCCTTGTGCCGCAGCGCGAGGAACCAGGCCATATGGTTGATGCCGGCGCAAAGGAAATCGATATCCGTCTTCGGCACGTCCACGTAGCGGCCGATCAGGTCGAGCGTTGTCTGCACGCCGTGACAAAGCCCAATGAACCGCACGTTGCTCGCCTGCCCGAGGGCCAGGCAGTTGATCGCCATCGGGTTGGCATACTGCAGCATCAACGCATCGGGGCAGAGCGCTTCCATGTCCCGGGCGATATCGACCAGCACGGGTATCGTGCGCAGCCCGCGCAGAATGCCGCCGGGCCCGATCGAATCGCCGATACACTGGTCGACCCCGTACTTGAGCGGGATCTCGTAGTCGCGCCCGAACGCCTCGATCCCGCCCACCTGGATCATGACGACCACGTAGTCTGCGCCGTCCAGCGCTGCGCGCCGGTCCAGCGTGGCGTGGATCGTCGCCGGCAGCCGGTTCTCGTCGACCACCCGCCTCATGAACGCCTCGATGTTGTCCAGTTTCGGCTGCGTCCGGTTCATCAGCCAGCACTCACTGTCCTTGAGCGCGTCCGTGGCGAGGATATCCATCGCGAGCGTCTTGCAGAAGACGATACTGCCCGCACCGATCATCGCTATTTTCGGCATGGCTCCTCCTGTTCTTCCCCGCACGGCGCGACAAGGATGCGACCCGTTCACACGGGGCGAAACACGATCATCACGATTCCCACCAGGCAACAGTAGATGCCGAACAACCAGAACCGGCCGGCAAGCAGGGAGCGGACGAGCAGGCCGATGGCGGCATATCCGACGAGCGCGGCGACGGCAATGCCGAGCAGGACGGCGAGCGGCGACAAACCGCCGAGCCCGACGCTGGCGGCTTCCAACCCTTTCAGGAGACACGCGCCCAGCAGCGCGGGAATAGAGAGGAGCAGCGAGAACTCGACCGCTTCGCGGGGGGCGATGCCGAGGTGCCGCGCGAGTGAGATGGTGGAGCCGGACCGGCTGATGCCCGGAACGATCGCGAGGGCCTGCATGATCCCAACGGCGAACCCGGCGGGCAGCGTGAGGGCGCGCTCCCGTTTACGCGCCAGCCGCAACGAGAGCAACAGCAGCCCCGTCACAATCAGCATGCCGGCGGCGACGCCGGGCAGATCGAACAGGTGCTCGAGCCAGGGCTTGAGCAGGAAGGCTGCGGCCGCGGCCGGCACGGACGCCAGCACGATGTTCAGCGCGTACCGCCTTTCCGCCGTGCCGTCTCGCACGACGCCGCAGGCCAGCGCCAGTATGCGACGCCGGTAGAACACGAGCACGGCGAGCAGCGTGCCGCCGTGCAGGGCCACCTCCAGGGTGGCGCCGGAGCTCTTGAGCCCGAGAAGCAGTTTGCCGAGCACGAGATGGCCGGAACTGCTCACGGGCAGGAACTCGGTCACCCCCTGCACCACCGCCAGCACCAACACCTTGACCAACTCAGACATCCCGCCCCCCGGCACACGTCAAGCCTATGCAGAGCACCCTCCCCGTTCTCGGCCGCAGGGAGAGAACCCATGATTCTCTGGCGGCCGGCCAAGCCGGCCGCCAGAGAATCATCCGAGGTGCTTACGGTAGTACGCCAGCACTTCGGTGTCGCACTGGAAGATGGTGGCAATCAGCGCCACCCGCACCCACATTCCGTTGCGCATCTGGCGCCAGTACATGGCGCGCGGGTCGTGATCGACGTCCACCTCAATCTCTTCCCGGCGCGGAAACGGGTGCATGAGAATGGCGTGCGGCCTGAGCAGCCGCAGATGCCTGACTTTGAAATGATACTTGACGATATCGCTCTTCCTGCTCTGGCCCGGCTTCTTGTCCCACTCGTCCTGCACGCGCGTCATGTAGATCGCGTCGGCCTTCGGAACGTAGCGCTCGAAATTCCCCGAGAGTTCGAACGTCACCCCGGCCTCCTTCAGGATCTTCTGGCTGTCCGGCTTCAACTGGAACCGTTTCGGCGCCACGAAGAACTGGGTCACCTCGCGGAACTTCGTGAGCAGGATGGACAGCGACCTGACCGTCCGGCCTCGTTTCAAGTCGCCGACAAACAGGATGCTCTTGCCGTCGACGCCGCCGAGATGTTCGAAGCTGCGTTCCAGCGTGTAGACGTCCAACAGGGCCTGCGTGGGATGCTGGTCCTGGGCCGAGCCGGCGTTGATGATCGGGATCGGCCGCTCGGAGTTCGCGAGGACCCAGGCCATCTTCTCGGCAAGCCCGGACGTTTTCGAGCGCATGACGATCATGTCGAAATACGAGCTGAACGTGCGAACCGAATCTTCCTGCGACTCGCCCTTCATCTCGCTCGAGGTGGCCGCGTCCCGCACGTCGGCCGCGGCCATGCCCAGTATCTTGCAGGCGGCGCAGAACGAGAGATAGGTTCGCGAACTGGGCTGCGTGAAGTAGAACATCACGCGTTTGTGGTTCAGCAGGCTCTGCAGGAATTGCATGCCTTCCTTGCTCTTCGCAATCTTGCGGATGTTCGTGGCCAGGTCGCAGAGCCGGTCGAGCGCCGGCCTGTCAAACTGCTGCGCGAGCAGCGCATGAAACACTCGGCCGTTGTCATTGAAATAAGGGGCCCGTTCATTGGGCCCGAGCTTGTCGAACTCTTTCCACGAGATATCCACCAGCCGGTTGTTCTTCTCAGCCATCGTCTATCTCCACTCTTCCACACTTCCATTCTTCCACTCTTCCACTCTTCCATTCTTCCACTCTTCCGCCCCGCTCTACGCAAGCGTGGCGACCATGAGCGCTTTGGCCGAGTGCATCCGGTTTTCGGCCTGGTCGAACACCCTGGAGAACGGCCCCTCGAAAACCTCGTCGGTCACCTCCATGGCGCCGGTCCGCTTGGACAGCTCGGTGTTGGCGTCGTGGAACGCGGGCAGGCAATGCAGGAAGATCAGTTTCCCGGCCTCCGCGTTGCCGGTAGCCTGCAGCAGGTCGGCATTGACCTGGTAGGGTCTCAGGAGCGTCACGCGTTCGTTGAAGAGGGCCTCCTCCCCCATCGAGACCCAGACATCGGTGTAGATGACGTGTGCGCCGCGGACGGCTTTGAGCGGGTCGTGCTCGATGGCGATCCGCGCGCCGGTCTGCGCGGCGAGGGCGCGCGCCTGCTCGACGAGCCGGTCCGCGGGCAGCAGTTCGGGCGGGGTACAGTTGACGAAATGGACGCCGAGCTTCGCGCATCCGAGCATCAGCGAGCAGGCCACGTTGTTCCGGCCGTCCCCGACATAGGCGAGGTTGAGCCCGGCGAGCGTCCCGAAATTCTCCTCGACGGTGAACAGGTCGGCAAGCGTCTGGGTGGGATGCTCTTCGTCGGACAGTCCGTTCCAGACGGGCACGCCGGCATGCCGGGCGAGGAGTTCGACCGTTCTGTGGGCGTAGCCCCGGAACAAGATGCCATCGAACATGCGGCCGAGCACGCGGGCCGAGTCGGGAATGGATTCTTTCTTCCCCACGTGCATATCGTTGGCGTTCATGTACGACACGTTGGCCCCTTCGTCGAAGGCGGCCACGGTGAAGGCGCTGCGCGTGCGGGTGGACAGCTTCTCGAAGATCAGCGCGATATTCTTGCGCCGGAGCCGGTCGCCGAGCTTGCCAGCCTTCTTCTCGGCTTTCAGCGTCTTCGTCAGGGAAAGGAGGTGGTCCAGCTCGGGGCGGGACAGGTCGCCCACCCCCACGAGGCTACGCCCGGCCAGACACACGTGTTGAGTTGTGTGGTTCTTGCTCATGGCCGGGAATGTACCAGGAAATGCGGCCGGCCGCAATCGGTTATGCGGGCGCGTGCAAGCCGGGCGTCCTCTGCCGGTGCGGAGCCGTGTTCGTCCGTGTTTACGGGCTCGGATTGCCGGTGGCGCAGGCGCCCAAGCCCTGCCGTGCGTCGGCGTAGCCGGGCTCGATGCGAAGCGCCTCGGAGTAGTGCCGAGCGGCTTCGCGCACCCGGCCCATGCGCAGGAGAGCCGTCCCCAGGTTGCAGTGCGTCCGCGGGTCGTTCGGTTCGATCCGAAGCGCGGCGGAGAAATGCGCCGCCGCCTCCGCGAAACGGCCCTGGCCCGCGAGGGCAATGGCCAGGTTGTTGCGCGCCTGCGTGCTGTGCGGTTGAATCCGGAGCGCCCGGCCGTATTCGGCCTCGGCCTCCCGGACGCGGCCCATCTCCGCCAACGCATTGGCCAGGTTGTAGTGTGCGGCATAATCGAGCGGCTGCACACGCAGCGCGTGCGAGTAGTGGCCGAGCGCCTCGTGCCAGCGGCGCTGCCCGGCAAGGGCAAGGCCGAGATTGTTGTGCGCCTTGACGTCGTCGGGGCTGAGCTGGAGCGCGCGCCGGTATGCCGACATGGCCGCCTCGGCCTTGCCCTGCGCCGCCAGGGCATTGCCCAGGTTGGTGAATGCCAGTTCGTCGTTCGGGTCAAGCTGCAGGGCGGCCGTGTAGTGGGCGATCGCTTCCTGGAATCGCCCGTCTTCGTACCGGAGCATACCCATGTTGACGTGGGCCAGGCTGCTCGCGTGCCTGGCGCGGAGTTGATAGCCGAACAGGGAGGCGTTGTCCCGCCAGTGCCGCGCCTGCCCGGCGCTCAGGGCCGCCAGGCCCAACACCAGCAGCCCTCCGAACCCGCGTGCCGTTCGCGACCGACGTTCACCCAACACACAGGCGACGGCAAGTGCCGGCCCCAACACGCCGAAATAGGCGTAGCGGTCCGCAACGGTCGATATATCCTGGAACCCGAACGGCACCAACCCGGATACGGGCAACACACCCAACGCCAGGACTGCCGCCGCCACGCCGAGCCACGGCCTCTCCCGCCGCCAGAACCAGGCCGTCACGGCCAGGCCGGCCGGAACGAGCCACGTCACATGCAGCCACAGGTGCCCGGCAACAGCTTGAGGCGAGCGGCCGTAGTCGGGCATGAGCCGAAACGGACAGAAGACCTTGTATATGTAGAACGCGAGGCTGTCGGCCGCCACGAACAGCCGTGTCGCAAACGGGGGGACCACATCCACCACCGAATCCGGCTGAACCCGTTTGGTGAGCACGATTGCCGGCACGGCCAAAGCGGCCCAGAGCAGCAGGATGTACCGTTGGGGGGGCAGATGCCGCCGGATCCAGCACACGGCCGTGCGCCCGTTTCGGCCCGCACCGGGCACCAGGTAAGAAACGACCCAGGCGATTGCGGGTACCGTAACGGCTGCCGGTTTCGACAGGAGGGCCAGCACGTACGCCGCCGTGGCGGCGGCGCTCCGCCACCACCTCCGGGGGCGAGCGGCGCTCCGGCCCGACGCCGTCCCGGACGGTTGCGCCCCCTGCCGAACACGGCCCAGATACAGCCACAGCGCCACGAGCGAGAAGAATCCGCAGAGCACATCCTTCAGGCCGGTAATCCATGCGACAGGCTCCACCTGCAACGGATGCAGCGCAAAAACGAGGGCGGCCAGCGCCGGAGCGGCAAGTCGAGGATCGAGGATTCCCCTTCGCCGGGCCTTCGGGGGACGGGTTGCGGACCGGGGATCGGGAGCCGGAGCCCCCCGCTTCTCCGCCGGGGCACCGGTGTCCGACGGCGTTACGAGGATCCGCGCGATTGCGAAGACCAGCAGGGCGTTCAGCGTGTGGAACAGCAAATTGGCGAGGTGGTAGACACGCAGGGCAGCCGAGCCGGCCGCGACGCGCTGCAAGGCCCACGCGGTGTAGGTGACGGGGATGTAGAGGCTCTCGTATCCCTCGCGCCAGAACGCGGCGACGCCGCCGGCCGTCACGGGGTTCAGGTGCCGGTTCTGTTGAACGTTGACGAGATCGTCCCACACGAAGCCGTGGTTCACCACTTGCCAGAAGACGGCGACGACGGGTATAATCAACACCAACGCTGCTGCCGGGCGCCCGCGCATATCCGCTCCTTTGCCTCGCGCCGCAGGAAAATCGCCGGGCCGCGGCGCTCAGTGCCTGCGGCAACAGGGCCAGGCCCCCTCGCGGCGGCCGGTGAAGACGAGCCGAGTGCTGCACGCTTCGGCGCCGGGGTCTGGGGCTGCGGACTCCCTGTAGCGCGCAGCGGGAATGAGCCTATCGCATAGAAGGGCGGCATGTCAGCAGAATTCCAGTATGTCCCGCACCCCAAGCGTTTCGCGGACCCGACCTTCCGCGGGGTGAAGAGCTACAAAGGCTACCCGGAACTGATGAAGCAGGAGTTCCGGTTCCCGCTGGACGGGTACACGCTGGTGATTCGCCAACTCATGCATCGGATCCTCGAGGATTCGCCGCGCGCGGCCTCGTTGCACGCCGTCAATTACCGGCTGGAGTATTGCGTGGCGGGCCGGCACCGCCTGCTCGGCCACGGTCGTGAGATCGATTATGCGCCGGGCCGCCTGTTCGTATTCACGCATGGGGACCGATACCGCTTCAATCCCGCGGGCCGGAAGAACCTGGAACAGGTGTTCATGGAATTCAACATCGAAGACCACGCTTTGCGGGACAGGAGTATTCAGGAGATCGAGGCGATCCACACGGTCCGCGTCCCGCAGTTGTACGTCGATCTCAGTCTCAGCCGGCGCCGGGAATTCGAGCGGTGCCTGTTCGAAATCGTTCGCGCCGTCGCCGAGCGCCCGCCCAGCTATCCGCTGCGTGTGCGGGAACAGCTGCTGGCCGCGTTCAGCCTGTGCATGGACTGGGACGTGATTCGGATCGAGGATCTGCGCAAGGCAAGCGTGGCGCGGCACTGGCATCATTATCTCTGGGTGGAAAAGGCCCGGCGCTTCGTTCACGAGCGCTATGCGGACAAGATCGCACTCGGCGATATCGGCCGGCACACGGGCGTCGACCCGGACTATCTCAATCGGCTGTTCAGGGCCGAGACGGGCAAGAGCCTCAAGCACTATCTCAACGAGCTTCGCATCGACAGGGCCAAGACCCTCTTCCGGGAGGGAGAGACGGACGTCACCGGCGTCGGACTGGCGGTGGGGTTCCAGAGCCCATCCTACTTCTCGGTCAAGTTCAAGGCGGCCACCGGCCGCCCGCCCAAGGCGTATGTTGCCGACCTGCTGCGCGGCGAGTAGAGCCGGCGGCCCGGCGCTCTCCCGCCCGCCCGGGCGCGGCGCCTCCGTTTTCCGCGTTTTCTAAAGTGGAATCCGTGGAATTGGCAGTCGCCCGCCGCCCCCCTGTCCTACCCTTGAACAGGCTGATTCGCCGGCACGGGATCCGACACGGGGGACACACGATGCAGACAGACAAGATCGAGAGGGTACACGGCTGGCGCGCCGGGCAGATCTCGGGGCGCCTGGGCATCTCCATGGCGATCTTCCAGAAGATCCGCGTTGGCGCCCGACAGGTCACGCAGATACGCGAAGCGGGCATCGCGCGGATAGAGCTGCTGGTCCGGCCCGCGACCGCGGAGCAGGCGGCGACATTCGACACCGCGGACAAAGCGCAGGTCGCCGAAGTGCTCGGCGAATGCCAGCGGCAAGGCGTGCGGATCGTATCGATACACAACACCATCGCACTGGTGCAGGCGTTGTGCTCCGAAAACGAAGCCGAGCGACGAGACGGGGTCGCCAGAACGGTCGCGAACGCGCGGACCGCCGCGCAGATGGGTGCGGGTGTCCTGGTGACGCATCTGAATCCCAAGAAGGAGGAAACCCGGCGATCGGTCGAAGACATCCTTCTGGCCACCGAAGACCTGCCGCTCGTTGTCGCGTTCGAGAACTGCGGCGCCAACGCCACGATCAAGGACGTGCTCGCGTTTCTGGACGAAGCGGGGTGCGAGCGGCTCCGGATGACGCTGGACATCGGACACGAGCGCGACGCCGACCGCGTGAACCCGTTCGTGAAGCGGGAACGAGCCAGAGCGGCGCTCACCCAGTGCGGGCGGCACCTGGCGCACGTCCATCTGCATGAGACGTTCGCGATCGAAAAGAAACCGGATCATCGGCCGCCGTTGCACAAGGACGGCATCATCGAATGGGGCGAAATCTTCGCCGGCCTGCGGCAAGTCGAATACGCCGGCACGATTCTGTTCGAGGACGGCAGAGGGGAAGATCCCGAAGACTGGATCCGGCACACGGGCGAGTTCCCGGAGAAGTTCGTTCGTCGGTACGGGCGGGACAACGACCAGTCCTGACGGCGCCGCTATCCCGTCCTCGGCTGCCCGCCCTGTTCAGTCCCGCCCTCCTTCTTCTTGAGGACGTCGTCGATCTCGGTCATCATCGCCTTGTAGCAGTCTTCGCAGTAGGTGTGTGTCATGGCTTCGATGGGGCCGGGCCGGACTTCCAGGAACTTGTGACAGCGGCAGCACACGACGTACATCAACGTCGCGTCGCCGCCGGCGTCGTTTGCCGGCGGCTTCCGGGCCTTTCCGCGGGAATCGGGCGATTCCGCCGGCGGAGGCGTTTTCGAGCTGTTCTCGTTCTCTGGCATTCGGACCGTACTCCGCGCACGAGGGGACACAGGCCGCTGTTGGTTCATAGTAACGTTGCTCAGGGAAAAAGCAACCTTATTGATGGAAAAATCAGTTTGAGCGAGGCGGCGGCGGCCAGCAGGGCAATGGACCATTCGAACGGCTTCTGGGGGATCCGGGGCAAGACCCAGATCCCCACGGCCGCACCGGCGGCAATGACGGGCAGCATGCAGGCGTCAAACGCGAGTGTTTCCGCGGAAATCATGCCCTCACTGGCGAAAATGGGGATCTTCAATGCGTTCACGATCAGGTAGTACCAGGCGCCTGTCCCGATGAATTCTTCTTTCGGCAGCCGCATGCTGAGCAGGTAGACGCACATGATGGCCCCAGCCGCATTGCCCACGGTCGTGGCGAACCCGGCCGATATCCCGGCCACGGCGGCGAACCACCAGGCACGGGGTATGTCGGAGTCCTTCCACCGTTTGCGGACGAGCTGAAACACAAGCAGTCCCAGCACCAGCCCGCCGAGGAACGGGCCAAAGCCGGTATCGGAAAGCTGACGCAACATGAACCAGCCGCCGAGCATGCCGACGGCCACCCACGGGAACAGCCGCACCAGGTACGGCCAGTGCGCGTGCCGGTGATAGCGGCCCACGGCGAAGAAGTCGCCGAAGATGAGCAGCGGGAGCAGGGCGCCCGCCGAAGTCTTGCCCGGGAATACGCTGACCATCAGCGGCACGATGAGTATACCCAAGCCGGGCACACCCGTCTTGGAGAACCCCACGAGCATCGCGGCGGCAACACCACAACCCCAACTGGCGCAGTCCAGGTCCATGACGTGAAGCTGGAATTGTCACACAATCAGGTGGGGCAATGCAACGGGGAAAAGTACGGAAGCCGATCCGTTTCGACGAGATCAATCGTTGATCGTTGATCGTTGATCGTCAATTGTCAATCCTCCAGCCAGACCTTGGCGCGATAGAGCAGCGTGCCGCCGGCGGTCGGGGGCACCGTATAGCTGACCATCTGGCCGGCGCCGAGAATCCGCTCGCAGGACGGGACCGGCCGCCAGGCCTGGGGCTCATCGGCCGACGCCGCTTCCAGGGCGTAGTACCGCTCGCAGCCCTCATAGCCTGAGCCGGCCGCCGCGACCGTCTGGAATGAGACCACGATCTGCCCACTCACCAAGCGCACGCCGACGCCGAAGTATTCGGCGCCGCTGTTCGGGTCAGTCCCCATCACGAACTCGCCGGCGTTCGAGACGCCGTCGCCGTCCGCATCGCCGTCCGGCTGCGTGGCGGTACCGGCAAAGTGCGCTTGCTCCCATGCGTCCGGCATCTGGTCCGCGTCCGAGTCTTCGGCTGCCGAGGGCGCCGACGCCTTTACCATCAACGCGTTCACGTAGTAGCCGCCTGCCGGTGTAGAGACCGCCAGCACTATCCGCCCGTCCGTTCCCGGCGCAATCTCGCTGAACCGGGCCACGTGCCCGTTCACCGTGTTCCAGCCGTTTACGATCTCGGTAACGGCGTCGGTCGGCCCCAGATACGACGCGCCCGACGAGCTCGTGTTCAGGAACCCATCCGCATTGGACAAAGTCGCCGCCGTTATGCGCCCGGTGTACGTGGAACTGTCGCGGTTGCCGTAGAGAACCAACTCGTATCTCAGGTCAGGATCCAGGCCCGTGAGCGACATGACGAACTTCTCGGGACCGGCTTGAAGCAGTCCCGTGCAGTCCACCTTGCCGTCGAACACCGCGTAGGCGTCGGTACCCGCGTCACTGAGCCTGCCTCGATCGGGCCGCAGCATGTCCTCCGGCGTGGTACCGCCGATCGACAGCGTCACGTCGGTGACCGCGCCGCTCGCATGATCCACGAGCTTGCCGCTCTGCCCTACCGTGAGGACGGTAATATTGGCCGCCGTCTGCCCGCTCTGCCAGGCGAGATCGTTGTAGGCCTCGAAGACCGTAACCGGGCCGGCCGCCGGCGTGGTCGCACTGGCCATATTGGAGTACGGCGAGTCCGCCCCATCGGCATCGTCGGCCTTCACACGGTACTCATAGACGGTATCGGCGCTCAGTCCCGTGTCGCTGTGCGTCGTGACGTTCGCCGCCAGGTAGCCAACCCGCGTCCACGTCGATTCGTCCTGGACCCGCCGGTCAATCTTGAATCCGTCCTCATTGGAGCTGTTGTCCGTCCAGTTCAGGTCGATGCGCGTCGCGGAGACGGCGGTCGCCGTCAGCCCGCTCGGCGCGGCGGGCGCGCCTTCGGTCACCGTGATCTGAACGGCGACGGTGATCGGCCCGTTCGCGGCGCCCGAGCCGTTGTCCTGCACCGTGAACTCGCGGTCGTACGTGCCGACCGCCAGGTCCGCGGTCGCAAACGTGATGGTGTGCGTCGTCTTGTCGGCGCTGCCTGTCGACGAACCGGTCGCCGGCGCGATACGGAACTTGCTCGTGTCCTCCACCACGTTGTACTGCAACGTCTGCCCGCCGCTGTTCCAGACCTGGAACGTCGCGTCCGCCGCGTCCGTGCCCTGCACGCCGCTGACCGATACGCTCGCGGTGCTCACCGCAATCGCCGGCGGCGGCACGTCCTCTTGCGTTGTCGCGCCCGCCACGCCGGAGTACGGCGAGTCGCCGGCGGAATTGGACGCCTTGACCATGTAGTAGAACGTGGTGCTGGCCGGCAGACCCGAATCGCTGAGCGCCGTCGTGTTTGCGCCCGGCGTCGCGATTCGTTCCCAGGTGTCCGTCCCGCTCTTGCGCCGGTCGATCTTGAAGCCCGTCTCGTTCGAGCTGTTGTCGGTCCAGCTCAACTCGACTTTGCTTGGGGAGACGGCGGTCGCCGTCAGGCCGCTCGGGGCTGCCGGGGGCGCCACGCTCGTCTTCGCACTGATGACGGGCGTGTAGGCCGAATTGCCCGCGGTGCCCTCGGCGCGGATCTTGTAGTAGTAGGTCGTATCCGCCGTCAGCCCGCTGTCGGAGTAGGCCGTCGCGTTCGCGGCCACGAAAAGCTCCGTGGCGAGGTCGGCCGGATCGGTGCCGCGCCGAATCTTGAACTGCGTCTCGTTGTTGCTGTTGTCCGTCCACGTCAGCCGGATCTCGTTCGCCGACTGCACCGCCGCCGCCAGGCCCGAAGGCGCCGCCGGCAGATTCTCGTCCGTCGTCGCCGTCGCCACGTTCGAGTAGCCCGAGTCGCCCGCCGTGTTGCTCGCCTTCACCCGGTAGTAGTACTTCGTGCCCGCCGCCAGCCCGCTGTCGGAGTACGCCGTCGTGTTCGCGACCGGCTCCGCCACCCGGCTCCACGTGGATCCGTCCGTGCTGCGGTCGATCTTGAACAACGTCTCGTTGTTGCTGTTGTCCGACCAACTCAGCGCGATCTTGCTCGAAGACGAAACCGTAGCCGTCAGGCTGCTCGGTGCGGCCGGCGTCGTGACGGTTGAGCCCGTCACGGTGAACTTGGCCTCGGCCAGCGCGCTCCAGGTGCCGCCGTTCTTGAGCCGCGCCTTCACCGTTGAGGTGGCGTCGAGCGTGACGGTGAAGCTCGCCGCGGTGCTCGACGCCGAACCGCTGCTGACACCGCCGCCGTCCGCACGCGGGTCCGCGCCGTCGGTGCGGTAATAGACCGTGCCGCTGTTCGGACGGCTGATCGTCAGCTTGAACCCGGCCGCCACCGTCCCGCCGTACTTGTGATACGTAGGCGGGTCGATGCTGGGGTAGATCGGGTAGCCGTTCCACGACTTGCTGCGGCAGGCGCCGACGAACTGGTTCACGTTGCCGCTCATCATGTTGTAGATGCGGTCGCGGGCCGGTTTCCAGTGTTTGTCCCGCTGGTAGATCGGGTACGTGCCGTCCGCATCCCGCACGTAGTTGCCGTTCTGGTCGGATCCGGCGGCCGTGCTGTCCTTCACATCGCCCCAGCGCGCCGATTCGCAGATCACGGCGTCCTCGACGTAGTTGGCCAGCGCCATCCAGCGCGAACGGGAGTTGGCGTCGGTCAGCGCGCCGCCGTTGTAGCAGTGCTTGTAGATGCGGTCCGCGAAGATCATCCTGAAATCGGCGCTCAGCCACAGGTTCTGCCAGAGCTTGGCGGAGGGGATCGTCGTCGTCTTGATGAACGCCTGGTTCACCCAGCCACCCTCGTTCACGTTCTGCTTCGTGAAGTTGTACCACGTTTTCTCCGCATCCCATGTGATGTATTGCACCGGACCGGCCGGGTTGTTGCGGTTGGCCGCGTACCAATTCCCGTTGGGCCAGTCGCCGTTGCCGTCATACCAGGCCAGGACCAGATAGTCGCTGAACTCCTCGGCATCGATGTAGCTCTTCACCTTGCTCCACGTGCCCGCGTTCGCGTGCAGGTAGTCGTACCGATCGTCGTTGCCGCTGATGTCGCCCGCATGATGCACCGCAAACCAGTCGCCCGGCGCCCCGCCTTGATAGGCGGAGGTGAACGAACTGTCGGGCCGCTCGCAGGCGTTGTACAGGCCCCAGTACAGGCCGTTGATGTAGAGATGCGCGAACATCCCGTGCGAGCCGAACCCGGTCATGCTGATCATGGAGGCGCGCGCCCATTCGTCGCGAATGTAGGTGTAGGTCGCCGGATCCATCGTCGTGGGGCCCGTCCACGTGTCGTTGGCGCCCGCGCGCACGATGATCCGGTCGAATCCGCCCGTTTTCGCGGAGCCCGCGTGCTGAACCGCGCTCTCGAAGATCGGGTAGTTCAAAACCGAAGGGCCAAAGCTCGATTTGAACTTCAACCGGAACCCGCGCTTGATCAGGTTGTGGCTGTGGCTGCGAAGCCCGCAGTTGATCTGAAAGCCCTTGAAGCCGGACGGAAAACTCGACGGATAGATCAACTCCGCCGAGCACGCTTCTTCCTGGCTGTCGTTGTAGCCGTACACGTCGTTGCAGTAGATGTTGTTGCCGCCGAACAGCTTGTTGTTGTCGATCGCGATCGACAACGTCGGAATCGATTGCAGCGCGCCCCGGATCTTCGCGCTGTAGGCCGAGTGGTTCACGATGTACGGGTCCATCTCGTAGTCGCCCTTCGTCTGCAGCGTGCCCGTGCCCCAGTAGCTGGGGAACCCGGCGGGCGATTGCGACTGCTGCACCACATCGTTCGGAAAGATGTACGTCTGTGTGAACGTCGTCGAGGCCGTGTAGCCGCCTGCCAGCGCGATCGCGCGCAGAACCGTCGTCTTGCCGACCGAAACCGTCCCCCCGTTCGCCAGAACCGTCCCGTACGACGCCGTCGGGGGGCTCCCGTTCGTGGTGTAGCGGATCGTCGCTCCGGCCGTTGCCGATGAGATCTTCACCGAAAACGCGGCACTGTAGAAACCGTGCTTAACGCTAAATGTAGGGGTCGCCACTGTGGCGGCCAGAACGGGCAGAACACCAACCAGGAGCGTGAGCAGGAACAATACGACGGGCAAACCGCGGCAATAACGTCTTCTCATCTTCGTCTCTCCTCTTGACTTACCGTGAAACGCGCGTGTCCAACGAGCCTGAACACCACTATATCTTGTGTAAAGCGAGGGTGAGTTGGGGAAGGTGTGCTCCCCCCCATCCTCCATAAGAAGGGAGGCGGCGGTACAGAGACTTTTCAAAGTGGGTTGCGCTTTTTTTTTGGGGATTTTTGGGAGCGTTGACATCACGATTGTCGGGCCCATAATGCTGTGAGTCGGTACAAGAACCGAGGTAAACCCAAAGAATGCGAGTGCAAGCGCACAAACAGGAGACCACACAGCATGCAGAACACGGACTCACACGGACAGACACAGACGAGGAATGTTCCGCCCGGGCATGTCCGTGCAGGTCCGTGTGAGTCCGTGTCCAGTCCGTGTCCGTCCGTGTCTCTGGAGGCGCTCCAGGCCAGGATTGCCGCCAACGGCGCGCTCTCGCTGTTGAATCTCTGCATCTATCTCGTTGACCGCCAGCTCAAGGCCCAAGCCAAGGCATTCGAGGAAGAGGGCGGGTTCACCGAGCGGCTGTATCGGCGCCGAACTGAGCGGCGGAGCCAAACGGGCAACTGATCCGAACCGGCGGAGAGGCCCCAGAGGGAACGCGGACTGAGACCGCTGGTCCCTACACGTCCGTGTGAGTCCGTGTCAGTCCGTGTGCGGTCCGTGTCAGTCCGTGTCAGTCCGTGTCCAGTCCGTGTCAGTCCGTGTCCGGTCCGTGTCTTTCCCCGCCCCTACTCCATCCACACGCGTGCGCGGTAGTAGCCGGCTTCGGCCGCGCCGGGCTCCTGGTGCCGGGCGGGCAGGCCGTCGCCGGTGATGCGGTTGAGGTTGGTGACGCTCTGCCACACGCCGGCGCCGTCCAGCCCGCCGGTCCGGTATTCGAGCGCGTAATAGCGGCTAAGCCCGTCGTAGCCCGTGCCGGCCGCCTGGATCGTCGGGAACTGCACGATCAGGTTCCCGTTGGACCAGCTCATATCCACGGTGAAGCGGCTGTCGCTGCTGGTGGGGCTGGTGCCGCCCACGAATTCGGCCATATTGGAAAGGCCGTCGCCATCGGGGTCGGCTTCGGTCGTCTGATTGGTGCTGCCGAAGGTTGACACCTCCCAATCGTCGGGCATGCCGTCGCGGTCGGTGTCGTCCTCCGTCGCGAGAGCGGAGCCTTCGATGGCGGCCAGTTCGAGGTCAACGACGAGATCGCTGCTGTCGAGGCTCATGTTGAAGAGCTGGAGCGCGGCGACGTTCGTACCGGTGCGCAGGGCGGGCAAGCTGCCGGCGCTGAGACTCTGTTGCCATGCCGCGTTATCGCCCAGCGGCGCGAACGTATTGAAGGGCATCCACTCACCCGGGCTACCCGGCGCGTTGAGCCGCTTGATCTCCTCCCCGTTCAGCCAGAGGATGAACCCGTCGTCGTAGCTCGTCCACAGCCGCAGTTCGCGCACGAGCGGCGCGCTGGCTAGCAGGAACGTCTTGCGCAGGTACAGGCAGGAATAGGTGTACCGTATGTCGACGGTGGTGGCGATCTGCGGATCGCCGTATCCGACGGGTGCGACCGCGGCGCCCCAGCCGGAATCGTCGAAATCCGCATACCGCCAAGCGGCGACGGGGCTGGAGGCTTCGGCGGAGCCCACCGCGTACCGCCAGACGGAGCCTTTGGCGATCTTGACGGTGAGGGGCGGCTGACAAGCCTGCAGCCGGAACCCGTTCACGTAGCCGTCGTAGCCGACGGCGCCGTTGTCCGTGGAGGCAATCGTGACGGTGAAGTCACCGTCCGCGCCGGGCACCACGTCGGAGAACCTGGCCACATATCCGCTCACGTGGTTGAGCGAGCCGAAGCTCACGATCGAATCGCCGCCGGTCGCATCCATGGAACTGGTGTTGCGATAGCTGTCGGCGTCGGCGATTTCGACGCGCGTGTTGCCGACCCGATCGATCTCGTAGTAGTCGCCGTACAGCGCGAACTCGTAGCGCAGCGTGCTGTCGAGGTTGGTGAAGGCCAGCACGATGGTGTCGCCGGCGGCCCGCAGCCGGATGTCGCCCGTGAGATCGACGGCGAACACGCCGCCGGCGTAGAACACGCCGTAGGCATCGGTGTCGGCGGCGGGCGGCTCGCCCCGCGTTTCGCGCATGTGCGGGACGCCCGCCACGGAGATGGCGACGCAGGCGCCTGCCCCGCTGCCGTCGGCATGGTCGACCAATTCGCCGCCGGCGTCGAACGGATTACCGTCTCCGTCGACAGGCATGTAGTGCGTGGTGTTGGCCGCCGCCTGATTGTTTGTCCAGGCGAGGTCGTTGTAGGCGGTGAAGACCAGGACGGTATCGTCGTCGGCAATCGTATAGGTGTGTACCGCCGGCGCGCCCAGCGTGGCATTGACGGGGCTGCTCAGCGCGAGCTCGACGGTTTCGTTGTCCTCCTCCGCGGCGTCGTCGTGAATGGTGAGGCTGAGGCTCTTGCTCGTCTGGCCGGGCTCGAAGGTGAGCGAACCCGCCTCGAGCGTGTAATCGGCGCCGTTACCGGCGGCGGAGCCGCCGGTGACGGCGTAGGCGACGGTCACGGCGGCTGTGGAACTCGTGCTGAGCGCGACGCCGATGAGCGCGGGACCGGCCGCTTCGCCTCCGCTCGACGCGCCTGCAACGAACGCCACCTGCGGCACGGTCGCGGCGGGCCGGCTCGCCTTGAGCATGATGGCATTCAGATAGTACTTCGTGTCGCTGTCGCCGACGGTCACGACGAACGTGCCGTCGGCGCCCGGATCGATATCGGCGAAGCGCGCCACGTGGCCGTCGATCGTGTTGTAGCCGTTGGCGATGATCGTCGTGTCGCCGGCAATCGCCGTTGCGGTGATGACGGCGCCGGGCGTGCTCCGGTTCTCGAAGCCGGCGGCGCCGGAGAGAACGGTTACCGTGGTTCGGTCGGCGTAGCTCGCGGAGTCCCGGTTCCCGAACAAGACGAACTCGTAACGAAGGGTCGGGTCCAGGCCGGTGAACGTGAGCGCGGTGTCGACGACGTCGTACTGCAGCAGGCCGAGACAGTCCACCTTCCCGTTGAACACGTCGTACGCGTCTGTCCCGGGGTTCGGGCCGGCGCCGCGGTCCGGCCTGTACTGCTGGTCCGGGCTTCCGCCCTGAACGGCCAGGTTCACGCCGGCCCCCTGCCCCGTGGCGAAGTCTACGAGCTGCCCGCTTTCGCCGACGGTGAACGTCGTGATGTTCACCGTCGTCTGGCCGTTGGTCCACGCCAGGTCGTTGTAGGCCGTGAACAAGCTGTCGTTATCGGTGATGGTGTAGGTGTGTATCGCGCGGGCGCCGAGCGTCGCGTTGGACGGGTTGCCCAGCGTGACGACGATCGTCTCGGCGCCTTCCGCCTCGGCGTCGTCCATGATCGCGACAGACAGGCTCCCCGCCGTCTGGCCCGGGCTGAAGGTGAGCGTACCGGCCGGGAGCGAGTAGTCCGCGCCGCTCCCTGCGGTTCCGCCGGTGACCGCATAGTCGACCCGCACAGTCTGCGGCGAGGTCCCGGACAGCGAGACGCCCAACCCGACCGGCGTGCCGGATTCACTGCCGGCGGAGGCGGACGCATCGAACTGAACCGTGGGCGTGCGGTCGGTGAATGCGGCCGCGGCGACGGCGCTGTCGTTGTAGTCGAACTTGAATGCCCTGGCCTTGACCGTGCGGCTGGCCGTGAGGGTGAACGCGGCTGTGTATCGGGCCGAGCCGGTGGTGGGCGCCGTGCCGTCGGTCGTATAGAAGATCGTGGCGCCGGCGGTGGCGGTTGAGAGCGTGACCTGGACCGAGCCGTAGAAGTCGCCGCCGTCGGGCGTGATGGTCGGGGTGGCGACGGTTTCCTTCTGTTTCGTGAGCATGGCGACGGCAATCGCGCTGGGATTGAACGCGTCCTTGTAGGCGCGCGCTTTCACCGTGGCGGTGTCGGTCAGGGTGAACGGCGCCGTGTAGCGGGTCGAGCCGGTCGTGGGGTCGACGCCGCTGGTCGTATAGAAGATCGTGGCGCCGGCGGTAGCGGTCGAGAGGGCGACCTGCACCGAATTGGTGAACACCGTGCCGTCGCCCGGCGCGATCAGGGGCAGTTCGACGGTGGGTGCGGTGCTTTGCTCATAGGTCAGTTCGAGGTCCACGTACAGGTCGCTGCTCGTGGGGCCGGACTGGTGCACTTCGACGGCAAGCACGTTCACGCCCCGGACAAGCCGGCCGATGTGGCCGTTCAGGCCGAATGTCTCGTAGTCGGCAGCGGTGTGACTGGTTGCGGGGGTCGTGAACTCGATCGTGCCGGCGGGCATGGCGGCGCGCTGGATTTCCTCGCCGTTGAGATAGGCGACGAATCCGTCGTCGTACGTGGCGCGGAGCGTGAGGCTCGAGACATCGGCGGGATCGGCACCAAGCAAGAAGGTCCTACGGAAGTATGTCGTGATCGGCTTGTTGTCGGGGTCGTCGCCGTAAGACAGCTCGGTATCGAGGTCCGGATAGGCGCCTTCTGCGGCGTAGCCGAGCGGCGCATTGCCGTCCTCCCACCCACTGTCGTCGTAGGCAGGCGCGCGCCAGGCGGTGCCCAGGTTCATGCCCCGGTCATGATACTTCCAGCTCGCCGTCCGGGACAGCAGCACGCCCGAATTGGCGGCGCCTGGCGTGCCGCCGGCCGCCAGACTGGCCGACCAGTTCGCGGGGTCGTTACCGTAGAGGCCGGCGGCAATCCGTTCCAGGGACGGTCCGTCGCCGTCGGCGCCTTCCGGCCAGGGGCTGTTGTCGTCGTACTTGACGCGATCGACGAGGATCCGAGGCACGCCCAGTTCGTCCGGCGTGTCCGGCCGCCACAGTTTCACGCTGTCGCCGCCGTTGTCCAGCACGCCGGTGTACGGGCCGAAGATCTGGACGGCGGCCGGAATCGCATACTTGGCGCGGAACCCGGCCGCATTGGTGGCGACCACCAGCAGGTACTCGCCCGCCCCGAGCTGGGCCCCGCCCGGAAACGCAAAGCCGACGGCGCCGTCGAGCACCCACGTGTTGGTCGGCCAGTCGCTGTCGTACAGCTTCACGCTGGAATCCGACGCGTTGTACAGCTCGATGAACTCGTCGGCGCCGGCGCCGGGGTGGTACAGGATCTCGTTGATCACCACCGGCCCCACCCGCGGGTAGGCATTCGCGCCGCCGAGCGTGTTGGTCACGCTCTGCGCCACGAAATCCGATTCGCCGTCCGTTCGGACGTGGCGGCCGAAGGCCTCCCCGTTCTGCGCCCCGCCGAACCGGGCCTCGGCCAGGTAGAGCAGGTTGTCGTTCGCGTCCCACTGTGTGAGGTAGACCTCGTCGCCGTGCGAATCGAGCGCGAAACAGGCCGGATCGTTGGTGTCGGTGTTGAAGTCGTTTTCGTCGAACACCACGTAGCCGCCCGCCGCGATCGTTGTGCCGCCCGGGATCGGGTACTTTCTGTAGTTGTCGGGGCTGTCGCTCAGGAACCAGCCGCCGATGCTCACGCCGGCCGAGCCGGCGTTGTACAGCTCGATCGCGTCGGTCTCCGGCAGGTCGGTGTGCGTGAGCGCCTCGTTGACGACCACCCGGTACGGCTCGCCGTCGTCATAGCCGGGCGAGCCGCCGATCAGGTTGCTCGCCCGCCAGTTGGCGGGGTCGGCGGGGTTGCCGTTCACGTCCACGACGACCAGCGAGTAGCCGTCCCCGTCGGCTTCCGCCGGCCACGGGTCCTTGTCGTTGTACCGCACGGCGGTGACGGTGCGGCCCTCACAGTCTTTGAGGGCGACGCGCTCCCCGCCGTTGTCCAGCCGCCCGCCGTACTGGCCGAAGAATGCGACGCTGCTCTTTACGTTCGGGTAGCGCGAGGTGAAGACGGCTTCGTCGGCGACGAGCACGGCAAACTCCTCCGGGCCGAGTTCGACGCCGGGCGGGAAGGTATAGCCGATACCCGTCACCTGCATGTCGGACAACCCGCGCGTCGACGTGCCGGTGTTCTTGATCTCGACGAACTCGAACGCGCCGCCGCCGAGCGGGTTGTAGAGCAATTCGGTAAAGCACAGCTTGCTGTAGTGCGCGGTGAAGTTGAAGGTGGCGGCATGCACCGCGCTCCAGCTGCTGTTCGTCTTGTACAGACGCGCCCTCACATGCGTCGTTCGCGACATCAGGATCGGGCCACCGTACGCGGAGGCAGAGCCGGACCGGCTCCCGCCGGGCCGGCGCGGATCGGTTCCGTCGACGGTATAGTAGATCGTGCCGGAACTCGCGATGTGCAGGCTCGACATCGTAAGCCGGAACCCGCTCGCGATCGCGCCGCCGTGTTGGTGGAAGGCGGGCGGATCGAGGCTGGGGTAGACCCTGTAGGCGCTGTGCGCGAGCACGGTGTTGCGGCAGGCGCCGACGAACCGTGCCACGTTCCCATCCATGATGTTGTGGATCCGCCGGATCGCGGGCAGCCAATGATCTTCGCGCGTGTAGACCGGGTAGGTCCCGTCGCCCTCCTGCACGTAGCCGGTCTTCGCCGTGTCGCCGTCCTTGATGTCGCCCCACCGCGCCGATTCGCAGATGACGGCCTCGTAAACGCGGTTCGAGAGCGTGCGCCAGCGATCGAGCGCGTTGGCGTCGGTCAGCGCGCCGTCGTTGTAGCAGTGCCGGTAGATGCGGTCGGCAAATTCCGTCCGGAACTCCTGGTTCTGCCACGCATGGCGAAAAATGCGCGGCAGCCAGTTCCCGCTGGTGCTGGAAACGAACGGCGGCTGCACCCACCCGCCCTCGTTCACATACTGGCCCGGGTAGTTGTACCACGTCTTCTCCGCGTCCCAGGTGAAGAATTTCGCCGGGCCGGGCGGGGTGAGCGGCATGCCGGCGTACCAGTTGTTGCCCGGCCAGTCGCCATTCCCGTCGTACCAGGCGAGAATCAGATAGTCGGCGAACTCGGCCGTATCCAGATACTCGCGCATCACGTTGATGTCCGTCGAGGCGCTCGCGACCGAGCGCATGTAGTTGAAGCGGGTGGGATCGCCGTTCGTCGGCTCCTCGCCCTGCTCGTAGCCGTGGTTGCAGGCGAACCAGTGCTCCGATTCCCCGCCGAAATACTCGGCGGTGAACCGGTGATCCGGCCGCTCCGCGGGGTTGTACAGCCCCCAGTACATCCCGTTAAGGTACAGGTGGACCCATATGCCGTGCGAGCCGTAGCCCGTCATGTCGATCAGCGCGTCGCGCGCCCATTGATCGCGGGTGAACGTGTAGGTGGCCGGGTCCATCGTGGTCGAGCCGGTCCACGCGTCGTTCAGATTGCAGCGCAATACAATCTGGTCGAACCGTTCGACCGCCGTGTCCGCGTGGATGGGATCGTCCTCGAAAAAAGGATAGTCCAGCTTGCGCGGGCCGAATTCCGATTCGAAGACCAGCCGCAGCGCGCGCTTCACGTTGGCGTGGCTGTGCGTCCGCACGCCGCAGGCGCTCTGGAAACCGCTGTAATCGCCGTAGCCGGGCGGGTAGATCAGTTCGGCCGACGCCGCGCGCGCCAGGTTCGTGTCCTCCGACGTCTCCGCGTAGATGCCCTTCGGGTACGTGCCGAACAGGTCGGTCACGTCCATCACGACCGAGAGGGACGGAATCGACTTGAAGGCGTCGAGCCAGGTCGTGCTGCCGTAGCGCGCGACGATCGACGGATCCATCGCATAGTCGGCCTGGACCGAGCTGACCGCCCCGCCCCACGTGGTGGGATAGCCCGCCGGCCGGGTCTGCGTGAGCACGTCGCCCAGAAAGAGGTAGCTCTGCGTGTCGACGTCCGACGGCTCGTAGCCGGCGCCGGACTTGAACGCCGCGGCGCGCAGGCACGTCGTCGTCGTGATGTGCACCACCGTGTTCGTGCCGCCCGTCGAGCCCGTCGTGTCCGTGGGCGGTGAACCGTTCGTCGTATAGCGAATCGTCGCGCCCGGCGTCGTCGTGCTGATCGTCACCCAGAAATCAGTGTCGTAGAAGCCACGGTCGGCGCTGAACCGCGTGTCGGCACAGCGTTTGAACGTGCTCAACTCCACGTCCAGCTTGCAGTCGGTGCCGTCGATGTTGTAGTTGAAGACCTGGACGGCGATGACATTCTCGCCCACATCCAGGTATTCCTCCGGGTCGGCCAGTTCGTTCGCCTCGTACGTGGCGTCCTCACGGCTGACACGCGCGAACGAGTTGTACAGCGGTTGGCCGTCCGGTTCGTTGCGGTCCGCGACCTGCTCGCCGTTGATCCAGATGACGAACCCGTCGTCGTACAACACGCTCGCCCGCAGCCGCGTCTCCGAGTCCAGGCTCGACACCGTGAACGTCTTGCGAACAAAGATGGACGAGTAGCTGTTCTGCATGTCGGGCAGCGTCGTGTTCAGGACCGCTTCCCCGAACCCGATCGGCAACGGCCCTTTCGGCCAGGCGCTGTCGTCGAAGTCGATCAGGCGCCAGTCGTCCCGCGGCTCGGACGCCTCCGCCGTGCCCTTGCGATACCGCCAGGTCGTGGCGCGTGAAACCAGAACCTCCGCAAACGCATCCCGACACAGCCCACCGCCCAAACCGAGCACGGCCAGCATCGCAAAAAAAAGACGAGATCCCCGGTTCCTCATAGGTCCTCCACGCAGGCCCGACCTGCCCTCACAAAAAAGCAGCATATCTTGTGCCAATTCGATGCCAAGCCGGACGACAGCGGGCAAATTCATCGAAATACACCAGATATTGTGTGATGTAAGAGGAGGATCCGCGGCCCCCCACTGCCCCGTCGTAGTCAGGAAGTCTCGATTTTTAGAATCTGCAAAGGCCAGTCGACATTGGCGGCCGCCTGACGCCCCCGTGAAGCGGCCGGGGTGGAACCCGGCCCTCCAAAACTGAAACGCTGGGTGCGATCGGTTTGGAGGGCGCGGTTCCCGAGGCTGTCTCAAGACCTGGACTACACGTTGCCACACGCCTTACGGCGTTAACTACAAACGGCACATCTGGTGGTTCCAGCCGTTTGTGGTTGAGCCCGTTCAGCCAAAGGCTGATCGGCCTCAGGCCGAAAGGGCTGTTCGCCGGTTTTGAGACAGCCTCTCCTCCCCCCCGCGCCGGATTTTCAGCTGACTGCTCACCGGAGACAGGGCCCCGATAGGCGCCCCCCTATTCCAACCACACCTTGGCACGGTAGTAGACGCCGTCGAGTCCGGCGGGCACGTTGTAGGTGACCGTGGTGCCGTCGCCGGCAATCTTCTCGCAACCGGCGACGGCGCTCCAAGCGCCGGCCAACCCGGACGTCGAGCGCTCCAGGGCGTAGTAGCGTGTGTAGCCGCTGTAGCCGGTGCCGCCGGCCGCCAGCGTGGGGAACGAGACGGCCATCTGCCCGCCGCTGATTTGGAGCGACACCCCGAAATAGGCCGTGCCGCTTGTCGGGTCCGTACCGGAAACGAATTCGTCGTAGTTGGACACCCCGTCGCCGTCCGCATCACCGTTCGGATCGGCCGGGACGCTGCCGAAGTGCTGTTGCTCCCAGTCGTCGGGCATGTCGTCGCCGTCCGTGTCCCCGGTGTCACCCGTTGACACACGCAGCATCAACGCGTTGACGTAGTAGCCGCCGCCCCCGTCGGACACCGTCAGGCACATGTCCCCATCGCTTCCCGCCTCAACGCCCTTGAACCGGGCCACATACCCGTTGACCGAGTTCGCCCCGTTGCAGACGCGCACGGACGCGTCGGCCGAGCCGCCGTACTCGGTTCCCGCCGTGGACGCGTTGATGAACGCGGCCACGTCGGAGATCGTGACGACCGTCATCCGATCCGTATACGTCGCGCCGTCCCGGTTGCCGAACAGGACCAACTCGTAACGCGCCGCGGGGTTCAGCCCCGAAAACGTGAGCGTGAGGGCGATGCTGCCGCCTTGCAGCAGGCCGACACCGTCAACCTTCCCGTTGAACACCTTGTAGGCGTCCGTGCCGCTGTCGCTCAACCTGGCCCGCCCGGCGCGCAGTTGGTCGTCCTGCGTTCCGCCGGTGATCGCCAGCGACACCGACGAGGGCGCGCCGGTGTCATGGTTCACGAGCATGCCGCTCTCCTGCACGGTGAAGGTGGTGATGTTCGCGGACGTTTGCCCGCTTTCCCACGCCAGGTCGTTGTAGGCGGTGAACGTTTCGGGCACGTACGCATTCACGGTGATGTGCACGTCGACCGTTATCGGGCCGTTGGCCGCGCCCGACCCATCGTCTTCGACCGTGAACGAGCGGTCGTAGCTCCCCACGGCCAGACCGGCCGTAGCGAACGTGATCGTATGCGTCTTCTGGTCCGTGCTGCCGGTCGAGGAACCGGTAGTCGGCGCGATGCTGTACTTGCTGGTGCCCTCGACCACCTTGTACTGCAGCGTACCGCCGCCGCTGTTCCAGACCTGGAACGCCGCCGCAGGGGCGTCCTGGCCCTGGACGCCGCTTACCGAGATGCTCGTGGCACTCACGGCAATGGCCGGCGGCATGGCCCCGGACGTCTGGTGCCGCAATTCGAGATCGAGGAACAGGTCGCTGCTGTCGGGGCTGGTCTGATGGACCTCCACGGCCAGCACGTTCAGGCCCGCGGCAAGCCTGGCTTTGTGTGCGGTCAGATCGAGCGACTCATAGCTTGTCGACGCCGGCCCGGTTGCAAGCGTGTTGACGCCGATCGTCCCGGCCGGCATGCCCATGCGCGCGATCTCGACCCCGTTCAGATAGGCCACGAACCCGTCGTCGTAGGCGGCGGCCAGCGTCAGGCTCGTGATGTCCGCGGGCGCGACGTCGAGCAGGAACTTCGTGCGCAGGTAGGTGGTGATGCGCTTGTTCTGCGGATCGTCACCGTAGTCCACTTCCGTGTCCACGCGCCAGGCCGGCTCGGCGATCTTCTCCCCCGGATAGCCCAGCGGCGCGTTGCCGTCCGGCCAACCGTTGTCGTCCAGGCCGGGCAGGCGCCAGCCGGTCCCCAGGTCCTCGCCGCGGTCATGGTACGTCCAGCCGGCCGTCCTGGCCACGAGCACGCCGCCATTCGCTTCGCCCGGCGTGCCGCCGGGCGCGGCGCCCGCCGCCCAGTTGGCGGGATCGTTGCCGTGCAGCGTCTGCGCAATCCGTTCCAGGGCGCAGCCGCTGCGGTCCGGGCTCTCCGGCCACGGGCTGTTGTTGTTGTATTTCACGCGGTCCACCAGGATGCGCGGCACGCCCGTCTCGTCCGGCGTGTCCGGCCGCCACAGCTTCACGCTCTCGCCCTGGTCGTCCAGGACCTTGTCGTACGGGCCGAAGATCCGCGCCCCGGCCGGCACGCCCGGGTACGCGGCGCGGAAGACGGCCTCGTTGGTCTGCGCCACGACAATCGTCTCCCCCGCGCTCAACTCAACCCCGGTGGGGAAGGCGTAGTCTATCGCGCCATCCAGCGTCCATACGTTGGCCGGGTTCGCCGCGTCATACAGCCTCACCGCCCCGCCGCTGATGTTTTTCAACTCCAGATACTCGTATGCGCCGTCTCCGGGGTGATACAGGATCTCGTTGAGGATCACCGGCCCCACCTTCGGATAGGCGTTGGCCGCGCCCAGTGTGTGGCCCGCGCTCTGCGCGACGAAGTCGACGTCGCCGTCGCTCATCACGTACCGGCCGAATGCCACGCCGTTCTCCGCGCCGCCGAACCGGGCCTCAGCCAGGTAGAGCAGGTTGCCGGCCGCGTCCCAATGCGTGAGGTAGATCTCGTCGCCGTGCGAGTCGAGCGCGAAACAGGACGGGCTGTTCGTATCGGCGTTGAAATCGGACTCGTCGAATACGATGTAGCCGCCGGGCGCCAGGGTCGTGCCGGCCGGGATCATGAACTTCCTGTAGTTGGCGGTCTGATCGCTGAGATACCACCCGCCGATCGGCGCGGCGGCGCTGCCGGCGTTGCAGAGTTCGATGGCGTCCACCGCCGGCGGGTCGGTGTGCGTCAGCGCTTCGTTGATCACGACGCGGTACGGCTCCCCGTCGTCGTAGCCGGGCGAGCCGCCGATCAGGTTGCTCGCGCGCCAGTGGGTTGGATCGTTCTGGTCGCCGTCGGTCTCGGTGGCCACCAGCGAGAACCCGTCGCCGTCGGCTTGCTTCGGCCAGGGATCCTTATCGTTGTATTTCACCGAGGTGACCGTACGCCCCTCACCGTCTTTCAAGGTGATGCGCTCGCCGCCGTTGTCGAGGCTGCCGGGGAAGACGTCGAAGAGGCGGACTTGAGCCCGGGCGCCGGGATAGCGGTTCGTGAAGACGGCTTCGTTGCGCACGAGCAGGGCGTACTCGCCGGGCGCCAACTCGGCGCCGGGCGGGAACGTATAGCCGATTCCGGCGACCTTCATCTCGGACAACCCGCGCGTGGCGGTGCCGGTGTTGCGGATCTCGACGAACTCGAAATCGCCGCCGCCCATCGGGTTGTACATGATTTCGGTGATGCGCAGCTTGCTGTAGTGCGCCGTGAAGTTGAAGGTCGCCTCATGCACGGCACTCCAGGTGGCGTTGCTGCGCCAGAGCCGCGCCTTCACGTGCGTGGTGCGCGTGAGCGCGACGGGACCGGCATAGAGCGTGGCGTCGGGCGAGCGGCTGCCGCCCGGCCGCCGGGGGTCGGAGCCGTCGGTGGTGTAGTAGATCTCGCCGGTCACCGCTTTCGACAAGGTCAGTTTGAACCCCGCAGCAATCGCACCGCCGTGCTGGTTGAAGGACGGCGGGTCGAAATCGGGATAGATCCGGTACCCGTCCCATGTCTTGGCGCGGCAGGCGGAGATGAACCGGTTCACGTTGCCGTCCATGATGTTGTGAATGCGCCGGACGGCCGGGCGCCAGTGCTCGTCACGGGTGTAAACGGGATACGTGCCGTCCGCCTCCTGCACGTAGGCGCCGTTCACGTCGGAACCGGCCACCACGTCGTCGCGCCAGTCGCCCCAGCGCGCGGATTCGCAGACCATCGCGCTGTCCACGACATTCGAAATCGTGGTCCAGCGCTGGATGCAGGTCGCGTCGCTCAACGCGCCCGCGTTGTAGCAGTGCTTGTAGATGCGGTCGGCCCACACCATCCGGAAATCGAGCTTCTTCCAGCAGTCCTGCCACAGCTTCGGGAGCCATTGGGAGGTGGTCTTCACGAACGCCTGGTTCACCCAGCCGCCATCGTGCGCGTTCTGGTTCGGCATGTTGTACCAGGTCTTCTCGGCGTCCCACGTGTTGAACATCGCCGGGCCCGCCGGCACGTTCGGGTTGCCCGCGTACCAGTTGTTGCCCGGCCAGTCGCCGTTCCCGTCGAAGAACTGGAGGATGAGGTAGTCGCTCCACTCCGCCGTGTCGAGGTACTCGCACAGTTGCGCGTAGCTCCAGCTTGCGGCGTTGGCGCGCAGCGCGTCGAACCGCGTCGAGTCGCCGTTGATCGGCAGATCCCCCCGCTCGTAGCCGTGGTTGCAGGCGAACCAGTTCTCCTTCTCGCCGCCGAAATACCCGGCGAAATAGGAGTGGTCCGGCCGCTCGCACGCATTGTAGACACCCCAGTACAAGCCGTTGATGTAGAGATGGAAGAACGCGCCGTGCGAGCCGTGCCCCGTCATGTCGAGCTGAGCGTCGCGCGCCCACTGATCGCGGGTCAACGTGTAGGTGGCCGGGTCCATGTTTGTGGAACCCGTCCACGCATCGTTGCAGCCGGACCGCAACACGAGCCGGTCGAACCGAGCCGTCGCCGTGTCCGCGTGTATCGGGTCCGTCTCGAAAAGCGGATACTCAAGCTTGCTCGGGCCCCACTCGCGCTGAAAGACCGGCCGGAATGACCGTTTCACGAAATAGTGGCTGTGCGTCCGGATCCCGCAGTTGACCTGGAAGCCGCCGTCGTGCGCACCGGCGTATTCCGGCGGATAAATCAGCTCGAGCGAGCCGGCCCGCGGCTCCGGGTCCGGGCCTCCGTTCTGAACATCCTCGGAAGACTGCGTGTACACCGCGTAGGTCCCGAACCAGTCGTCCCGGGGCATGACCATCGATACGGTCGGGATCGATTTGAGCGCGCCCCGGATTTCGTTGCGGTAGGCGGAGTGGTCGACGATCTCCGGGTCCATGTCGTAGTCGGCGTCAAACGTGGTGGCGTATCCCTTCCACGCCGTCGGATACCCTGCCGGTTTCGTCTGCGTCACGACGTCGTCCACGAAGATGTACGTGTGGGTGTCGACGTCGGTCGGTTCGTACCCTTGGCCGCCGTGATACCCTCTGGCACGCAGGCAGGTCGTCTTGGCGATCGGCACGGCAACCGTCGCGTCACTGCCGCCGCCGTTGGTGGGGGTCGGCTCGCTGCCGTCGGTGGTGTAGCGGACCGTCGCGCCCGGCGTGCGGGTGACAATCGTGACGACAAATGCCGCGTCGAAGAAACCTCGGTCGACACTGAACGCGGTGTCGGCTACCCGCTTGAAGCTCTCCAGTTCCACGTCGATCTTGCAGTCGCCGCTGCCCAGCGCGCCGTTGAACACCTGCACCGCCACCACGTTCTCGCCCGGCAACAGATACTCCGCCGGGTCCGGCAGGTCGCGCGGCTCGTAGGTCGCGTCTTCGCGACTCACCGGCGCCAGCGAATCGTGTAGCGGCAAACCGTCCGGCTCATCCACGTCCAGAACACGCTTGCCGTTGATCCAAATGATGAACCCGTCGTCCCAATGCACAAGCGCACGCAAACGCAGTTCCGGATCAAGCGCGGTGATGGAGAACGTTTTGCGAATGAAGAAACTGGAATAGGTGTTCTGCATGTCGCCAAACACCGTGTTGACCGTCGGCTCCCCGTACCCGAATGGAGCCCGGCCCTTTGCCCACGCCGTGTCGTCAAAGTCAGGCTTGCGCCACTCATCAATCGGATCCGACGCCTCCCGCGTGCCCTTGGCATAACGCCAGGTCGTCGCGCGGGAGACCAGAATCCCCGCCCAGGCAACGCTGAGTAGACCTGAGAGAAGGATGAAGACAACCACAATGGAGAGGCCGCGAAGACGATATCGTGTCATGATTCCCCCCTGTTTTCGTGACTTAACCGTCTCCTCACTTCTGAAGAGGCGTCATAACCCCGCGTTTTCAAGCCGCGCACAAAAAAACACCGCCGTCGGCTGAACCCTCTTGACATCCGCACCAGACATGATATTGTACCTATCAGACAAGCTGACAGGCTGATCACGCGAAAAGGCGAGCAAGGAGGCACGATAGGTTGAAAAATGACGCGAAAATAGGGTTTGTCGGGCTCGGGATCATGGGCAGGCCGATGGCGGCCCATCTGCTGGAGGCGGGCTTTTCGGTGATTGTGAACGACATAAACCCGGAACCGATCAAGGAACTGGTCTCGAAGGGTGCCTCGGAGGCGCGGTCTCCGAAGGAGGTCGCTGCGGCGAGCGATCATGTGATCACGATGCTTCCGGACTCACCCGACGTGCAAGCGGTGGCTTTGGGCGACAACGGCCTGATCGAGGGCGTAAGGCCGGGCATGATCTATGCGGACATGAGCACGATTGCGCCTACAGCAGCCGTGGAGGTCGCGCAGAGGCTGGGTGCCAAGGGCGTACGATGCCTGGACGCGCCGGTCAGTGGCGGCCAGGTGGGTGCGCAGGAGGCTACCCTCTCGATCATGGTGGGCGGCGAGCAGGCCGTTTTCGACGACTTCATGCCTGTCTTGGCGAAGCTGGGCAAGACGGTCACGCTGTGCGGCCCCAGCGGTGCCGGCCAGACGGTCAAGGCGTGCAATCAGATTCAGGTGGCCATGAATTTCGTGGGCATGGCCGAGGCACTGGTCCTCGGTGCCAAGGCGGGCGTCGACCCGGCGATCATCGTGAAGGTGCTCAGCGGGGGATACGCGCAGACGCGGGTGATGGACGTCCGCGGCCCCAGGGTGGTCAAGGGCGATTTCGAGCCCGGTTTCCGCGGCCGGTTCCACTACAAAGACCTGAACATCATCATGAAGACCGCTCTGGACTACGGCGTGCCGCTGCCGGCGACGGCGGTGGTCCACGAACTGTTCACGGCCATGCTGGCCAAGAACCGCGGCGACCTCGACCACTCCGGCATCATCACCGTCATCGAGGATATGGCCGGAGTCCAGGCGCGGACGAAGAATGGTTAATGGTTGATGGTCGATGGTCGATGGCGGAGCCCGAGGCAGCCACGAAGGGCGAAGTCGGGTCGATGGTGAGTTCTTCGAGCAAGTTCTCGAGTAAGTTTGCGAGCAAGTTGGGGTGCCGGTTGGATCAGGTAAGGAGACACCATCATGTCGGTAAGCATCCAGTTCTTCGGGATGGCGGGCTACAAGATTGTGACGGCGGACGATGTCCACGTCGTGATCGACCCGTTCATGGATGACAACCCCTACTCGCCCGTGAAGAGCGACGATCTGGACCGCGTGGATCTGCTGCTGATCACGCACAACGCGTTCGACCATTTCGGCGATGCCCACAAGATCGCCAAGAAGCATGCGTGCCGAGTCGTGTGTGCGGTGGACGTGATGCAGAACCTGGTCGGCAATCACGGGGTCGACAAGGCCCTCATTCACCTGACGATCTGGGCGATGGCCCTGGAGGTCTGCGGCGTAGCGATCCGGCCGGTCGAGAGCCGGCACTGGTCGTTCGGCAAGACGCACGGCGGGCACTTGCTCTCCGGCCCGGCCATGGGGTTCGTGTTTGATGCCGGTGACGGCAAGCGCATCTACCACCCCGGCGACACGGCGCTGTTCAGCGACATGAGACTCATCCGTGACTTGTATCGCCCGACCGTGGGGCTGATGCACGTCTCACTTCCCAATGAGGAAGGCGTGGGACTCCCTCACCCCGAGTGTTACCGCAGCGGGGAATTGACGCCCAAAGAGGCTTTGATGGCCAGCGAATGGCTGGGCCTCGAGGAGGTGGTGGTCAGCCACTACGTGGACCCGAACACGGCTGATGTGAAGGAGTTTTGCCGGCTGGTGGAGCAGAATCGGCAAGACGGCGCCTACGCGCCGCCGGCCATCGTGCTGGGACTGGGCGAAACGCACGTGTGGGAAACCCCTGGTGCCGATGCGGAGAAGAACACCCCGGTACGCGTGGCCGTGCCGGCGCGCGCGTGAACCCGGAATCGTCAATCGTCAATCGCCAATCGCCAATCGCCAATACCCCGCGGAGGTGCCCCGATGCCAGAGCGAATACCGAAGGAGATACTCGACAAGTTCCCGTGCTACACGCCGCTCAAGGCGCCGGCCGATCTGTCGGCGGAGCGGCAGCTCGAGATGTACCGCAAGATCCATCTGATCCGCGAGTTCGACACCAAGGTACGGGATTTGTGGATGGCGAACGCCATCTACGGGCTGGCCCACGCCTATGTCGGCGCGGAGGCCATCGCCGTCGGCGCATGCGAGGCGCTGCGCCCGGACGACTGCATCACGAGCACGCACCGCGGGCACGGCCATACGATCGCCAAGGGCGCCGACGTGAACAAGATGATGGCCGAGCTGTTCGGGAAGTACCAGGGCTACAACCGCGGCAAGGGCGGCTCCATGCATATCGCCGACGTCGAGCACGGCATGCTCGGCGCGACCGGCATCGTGGGCAGCGGCATGCCGTTGGCCGTGGGCGCGGCCATGGCCGCCGACGTGCTGGAGAACGGGAGAGTGGCCCTCTGCTTCCACGGCGACGGCGGAACGAACCAGGGCGTCTGGCACGAATCCATCAACATGGCGGCCGCCTGGAATCTCCCGGTCGTCTTTCTGATCGAGAACAACCAGCTCGCCATCGCTACGGAGATCGGCCGGGTATCACGCGAAACCGATCTGCACAAACGCGCGGTCGGTTACGGCATTCCCGGCATTCAGGTGGACGGCTTCAACCCGTTCACCGTGTATGAAGCCGTCAAGGAAGCGGCCAAACGCGCCCGCGGCGGCCAAGGCCCGACCCTCATCGAGGCCCGAATCCTGCGCCTGCTGGGCCACTTCGTGGCCGACGACCAGTGGTACCGCGACCTCGCGGCCGTCGAGCCGTTCTGGCAGCTCGAGCCCATACCCAGAATGCGCCGCTACCTTCTCGAATCCGGAATGGCCGATGCCGAACAGGTTGACGCGATCGAAGCACAGGCCAAGGCGGAAATCGCCGAGGCCGTTCGCTATGCGTCGGAGGACTGCACCGAGCCGCCGATCGAGACGCTGTACGAAGACCTGTACGCGGCCGGAGAAATCCTCAAGTAGCACGGTGTCATGGTGTCGCGAAGTCACGGAGGAAGACAATGGCAGCAACGCTTGAAGAAGAGAAGACGGCGACCTGCGAGGCGGCGGTCAAGACGGTGACGGTCCGCCAGGCGCTGACCGATGCCATGCGCGAAGAGATGCGGCGGGACCCCACCGTCATGATCATCGGCTGCGATGTCGGGCTGCGCGGCAACCCGTTTGGAGTGACCAGAGGCCTGATGGCCGAGTTCGGCGAGAAACGCGTCCGCGATGCCCCCATCTCCGAACCCGCCTTCACGGGCGCCGGGTTGGGCGCGGCGGCGATGGGCCTGCGCCCGATCGTTGAAATCCTGTACTCGGATTGGATCACGCTGGCTATGGACCAGATCGTGAACATGGCCGCCAAAATTCGCTACATGTTCGGCGGCAAGATCAACGTTCCCATGGTCGTGCGAGCCCCGTTCGGGGCCGGCGGCGGCAACGCCGCCCAGCACTCCCAGTCGTTCGAGGCCTGGTTCAACCATGTGCCCGGCCTGAAAGTGGCCGCACCCGTCACCCCCTACGACGTGAAAGGCATGCTCAAGACCGCCATCCGTGACGACAATCCCGTCATCTTCTTCGAGCACAAACGCGCCTACTCGCTGGAGGGGGAAATACCCGAAGAGGAGTACACCGTCCCGTTCGGCGAAGCGGCCATCCGACGCGAAGGCCGCGATGTCACGATCGTGGCCTATTCCATGATGGCCGTGAAAGCGCAGGCCGTGGCAGAACAACTCGCCGAAGAAGGGATCGATTGCGAAGTCATCGATCTGCGCTCGCTCCTGCCGCTGGACTACGACACGGTCATCGGTTCCCTGCGCAAGACCAATCGGATCGTGGTCGTGCAGGAAGCCAATCTGCGCGGCGGCATGGCCGGCGACATCGTCGCCGAAATCATCGACCGCGGATTCGATCTGCTCGACGCGCCTCCGGTCCGAGTCGGCGGCCTCAATGTCCCCATGCCCTACAATATGGGCCTGGAAGCGGAAGTGATCCCGAACGAGGAGAAGATCATCAGCGCCGTACGCCGCGTGCTGGCGAACTGAGCGCTGAATAGGAACTTGCTCGAAGGCCCGCTTCAGAGGCGGGGAGCGACAAGGGTCAAGACAAGGGCGGGACGAAGAGTCATGCAAAGAGCAGGACGAAGGGCGGAGACCAGAGGCCCCATCAACCGGCGCGGCTCACGCGCCGCGGCACGCGGTCGCGTGGTACCGTTTGTTCTGCGCTCCAGGCCGTCATGTTCCCGGCCCGCCCGAGCCACTGGGTTCAGACCGAACATCGAACATCGAACACTGAACATCGAACGTCGAACGGGCCTCT
>JAFGHX010000202.1 GCA_016929905.1 Kiritimatiellia bacterium | reverse complement strand
TGAAATTCCCCATCCGAACCAACAAAGAGAGTACCCGTCGTAGTAGCGACTTCCCTCGCACTCGTTGCCGATCACATCCCCCGTAGTATTCTCAAGCCGAATACCAGTATCACAGAAGTGACAGCCGTTGCTCTGCACCAACGCGTTGGTACAATTGCCAAGGTACACTCCGTACTGCCCGTTGCTGTACGACAGGCAGCCTTCCACCCAGATCCCGTCGCCGTCGGAAATCCTTATCCCGTCCCCCCCGTTCTGGGACGCCGTGCAGTTCACCACCTCGACCTCGTCACACCCCTCCAACCGAATCCCATCCTTTCCGCCCGTCAATTCCAACTTCTCCAGCCGCAAATGGCTCGCCCCATTCGCGTACACCACGCAGTTCGTCGTGTCCGGCCCCGAGAGCACGCTCCCGTTCACACTGCCCACAAAGGTAACCGGACTTCCGGGCGAGCCCATGTCGTTCGTCGTGATCAGGACCGTCGCGTCCAACGGGTAGCTGCCCGTATCAATGCGCACGGTGTCGCCGCCCTCCAAATTGTACGTATCGAGCACGGACTGGACGGAACCCTTGGGTGTCTCGGGCGCCAACCCGTCATTCCCGTTGTCCCCAATGGCCGTACACCATACGTCCCCTGTCGTGCTGCCGTCGTTCACGTAGTAGATACGCGGCCCGGAAGCGGCAATCTCGAACGCCGTATCGCTGCTGTCGCTGCCAGTCGCGTCCCCGCTATTGGACACACGAACCAGATAGTTCGTCCCCGGCGTCAGCCCCGCGGTATCCCACTCGAACGTGCCAGCGGCATACGCGATACCGTTCGTGATGTCATCCCAGTTATCGCCCCCGTCGTCGGAGTACTCCAGCTTCACGGTGTCGTTGCTCGACCATGCCCCTCGCGTCAGCCAGATGATCGTCTGAACGCCGAACAACTTCACATCGCCATTCGGCTCCACGAGCAGGCTGAGGCGCTCGTTCGGCGAGCGCGAGGCATCCCCGGTGTTGCCGAACGCGCCCATGTTGACCCGCCCGCCGTTGTCGGCCGACTCATTACCGTACGCCGAATCCGGCGCGCCGCCGTCAACACAGAAGCTCGTCAGCGCGTCGTTGGTGAAGTAGCCGCCGCCCGGCGCCGTGAACGAATTGCCCCGGTAGCTCCCGTACGCGCTGCTCAGGTGTAAGTCAGCCAGTTCCATGTCCACAAAGAGTGGATCAATCGAAACGCTCTGGGAGTCTCGGCCTGTCACCTCGCGCCATGAGCGAAGCGTCGGACGCGCGCCCATGTAGTATCCCACGCTTGCCCCGTCCGTCGCATACAGATCGTTGTAGTCGCTCAGGAGCCCGGCGGGCAGACTGTCCAGCCGCAGGGCTGCGTTACCGGCGCCCGTCGCCCAAATGACGTTGTTTCGATTCGTCACTGACGACGGACTACACAGCCACAGCCCGCATCCGCCGTACAACGTGTTGTTTTCGACCTGCGCAGGAGAGGCGGCTACGCGCAGGTTGTAACCCCTATTCTCGTAGACCAGGTTGTTCCGTATCTGCCCGCCATACTCGGCGTTGACCCCGCAGCCGCCATTGCCGTACACGATGTTCCCATGCACTCGCGGGCTCCAAGGGTACCCCAGCAATAGCCCGCCGCCTCCGTTCTCGTACACGCGGTTGCCGCTCACGTCACAATCGGTCTCTATTTGGATTCCTATCTGGTTGTTCGTGTGGCAGACGTTCCCCTCGATCACCACCGTCCCGCGCACGAACATGCCGTTCTCGTTCCCGTGACACTCGTTCCCGACAACGTTACCGACAACGTTGTACACACTGATCCCGCGCCCCTCCGAGTGATGGCTCCCCTCACACTTGTTGCCGACCACGTCGCCCGAACTGTTTTCAAACCGAATACCCGCATCTGCGCAAAAGTGGCAGCCGTTGCTTTGCACCAACGCGTTGGTGCACGCCGAAAGGTAGATGCCGTAATGGGCATTGCTGTACACTTCGCAACCCATGACCTCTACCCCGTCGCCGTTGGAGGCTTTCAGCCCATCGTACCCGTCCGCAAGGCCCAGATCCTGCACCCGCAGGTGGTCCACGTCCTGCAGACGCACCACGTGCTTGCCGGCATCGCCCCTGTTCCAGACCGTCGTCCCCGCCGCCGTTCCCCGGATAACCAGGTTCGTTCCCGCGACGCCGCTGTTCCATCCGTCCACATAAACGGTCTGGGCAAGCGCATAGGTTCCGGCATCGATTCGCACGTCGTCGCCGGCGCCGATCTGCGGATAGCGTTCGAGCAGCGTCTGGAACGACTCCAGCGGCGAGTTCGGGCTCAGGCCCGTGTTCGCGACGCTGCCGGTCGCACTGCACCATTCGTCGCCGGCCGTCGAGCCGTCGTTGACATAGAGCGCCCTGGGCTCAGGCCCCAGAATTTCGAACACCTCGTCGCTCGCGTCCGTCACGCCCTCATCGTCCGTGAACGTGACTCTCACCCGATACTGCGTCCCGGTGGCAAATCCGGAGATATCCCAGACGTAGATGCCGTTATCGTGGTCGAGCGGGTTGGCGTTCGCGCAGTCGAGCCACAACCCGCCGGCGTTCGGCGAATACTCGATCTTCACGTAATCGTTGCTCGTCCACGGACCCTGGCACGCCCACCGCACGCGGAAACAGCGGAACCCGATCTCGCCGCCGTCCGGATACAGCACCCGAACGGCGCGCTGCCCGCCGGATTTGGACGCTTCGGCCGTGCCGCCGTAACAGCCGAGATTCACGCGCGCGCCATTGGGCGCCGGCTCGTCCGCATACGCGCTCTCGGGATCGCCCGCGTCCACGCCGAGACTGTGGCTGCCGTCCGCCGTCCACGCCCCGCCGTGCCAACTGCCGGCGGTCGATTGCAGATGGAAATCGTCGTCCGTTCCGTTCGTTCCGCCCAGCACGTCGTCCGCGCCGTCCGGGTCGACAAACAGCGGGTCCGCATCCAGCGAATGGCGGTCCTTGTCCGCATACCGCTGCCACCACGCCAGCGTATAGCGCGCGCCCTGCCAGTCCCACATCCCCGCTCCGTTCGTCACCCAGAGCGCGTTGTAATCGGAACTCCACGCCGTCGTCAGGTTCTCTACCTGCACGCAGGTCTGACCGGCCTCCGTAGCGGCCAACACGTTGTTGCGCACCTGCGCGCCTTGATAGTTGCCCCACAGCTTCAGGCCCACCGCCGCGTTGGCGTATGCCGTGTTGTTCTCGAGCGTTGCCGCCCCGACGTTCGCCATGTCAAGCCCCACGCCCCCGTTCGCATAGACCAGGTTGCGCCTCACCTGGGCCACGCCGGCCTCGACGCGCATACCTACGCCCAGATTCGAGTACACGCGGGTCCCGTCCAAAACCGGCGCCGTACAATTGCCGCAATACAACCCGTTCGTGTTCAGACAGACCGTCTCGGCCCGCACTTCCGGCCCGCCGCAACTGGCCAGATACTCGCCGTACTCGCCGTTCGCGAACACGACATTCCCGGTCAACGCCGCCGCGGAACAGGACGACAGATACACGCCGTGCGACGCATTGCTGCAGATCACGTTGCCCGCGATCTGTGCCGCACCGCAATCGAACAATTCCACCCCGCGCAGACTCTGCCGAAACGCGTTGCCCGTCAGCACCGGCGCCGCGCTCGAGGAGCCCATGAGCGCTTGTTGGTCGTTGTGGTGGATCGTGCAGTCGTCCACCACATGCCCGCTGCCCGCCGAGAGCACCACGCCCAGCCCGCACCGGTCCAGCTCGCAGCCGCGCACTGTGATGTTTGTAGCATTCTCGATCCGCACGGCCTGGGCGGCATTGGTCAACCGCAAATCCTCGATCACAACGTACGGCGCCCCATTCAGGTGAATGCCGTACGCGCTGCCGCCTCTCGTGCCCCGGTCCAGGACCGTGAGGTCAGCTCCTGCGCCCCTTACCCTGACGACGGCGTCCGTCGAACTGCCGCCGTCCTCCAAGCCGATCGAGATGTTCTGGGCCAATAGGTAGTCGCCGCTATCCACGTAGACCGTATCGCCGCCGCCGAGATCGTACGCGTCGAGAACGGCTTGCACACCGAGCGCCGGCGAATCCGCCGTCAGGCCGCTATTCGTCGCATGGCCCGCCGCCGCGCACCACACGTCGCCAGCCGTGTTCGTGTCGTTTACGTAATAGTCAACACCCAGACTGGCGCGGCCGCACAACACCAACCCCGCACACAGCCCGCCCCATCCAAGCCGGGTCCGCCTTTTCATCTTTCGCGTCTCCTCGGCCCCCTGCCCGCCGCGCCGTGGGTTCGTTATTCGTTATTCGTTATTCGTTATTCGTTATTCGTTATTCGTTATTCGTTATTCGTTATTCGTTATTCGTTGAAGCGTGTCGTCATGGCCGGGTTTGTCAACCACCCTACGTCCATTTCTCGGCGTGTCCGTTGCCACATCCGGAACACCGGCGAACCGCGTCGAACCGCTCCGTCTTTGCCCTTTGCGCTCTTTGCGTTCTTTGGCGGCTATTCTTTCCCCACCCGCACCTGCCAACAAAGCCCCCCCCCTTTGCGCTCTTTGCGTTCTTTCGCGGCTATTCTTTCCCCACCCGTATCCGATAAAACAGCAGACCTTCGGCTGAATGTTGTTCGTCGGTATACACGTTCTCCACCGGTGTAGCCGGCAGGTTCGTGACCAGCGGCACGAAGGGATCGGTGACCAGGTTCGTGGTGAAATCGATCATATAGATGCGGTTCGAGAGGCTCGGCCAGCTCAAGATCACACCGGCCGCCGTGCCGGGCGCGGCGGGGCTCCCGAGCTCGAACATGGAGGCGGCGTTGGTCGGGTCGCTGCCCGCGAGCCACTCGGCCCAGTTGCTGTAGGTATCGCCGTCGGAATCGGTTTCGGCGTCGGCGTTTGTCGCGCCCTGGAAGTACTGTTCCTCCCACGCATCGGGGATCTCGTCGTGGTCCGTGTCATAGGCGAGCACGAGAACAGCCGCCTGTCTCGGGGCCGACAGCTCGCCGAGTCTGTCTTCGGCGAAGAAGGTGACGACATTCGTGCCAAGCAGTGTGAAGTTGGTGTAGGTTGCCTCAAACCGCTGCGCGCTCTCGTTCCAGGCCATTTCGACCTGCGGCAGGTCGTTGGCCCCATCGTAGTCCGGTGAGGTGACCGTGCACCACACGTTCGAGACGCCGTCCAGGTCGGTAATGCCCGCCGCCCACAGCAGCAGGCTGCCGGGCACATCGGTGACCTGCGTATCAGGCATCAGGACGCCGATATCCGGATTGTCCGCACCGGTGACGAACGCGGTGCCCAGATAGCGCAGTTTTGCCAACCGGCCGTCCTCGTCTGTCTCGTTGGGCAGCCCGTCCCCATCGTCGTCGAGCTGCGCCATCTGTCGCAGGTGCCCGGACGCGCGCCGCATGCAGTCGCGCGCCTTCTCGAAGGCGTAGCCGACGGTCCGGCCGTTGAAGATCTCGCCGAGAAACGCGCTGGAGAAGCTGAGCTTCCCGCCCGCGGCCCACAGACAGGCGTCGTTCGCCGCCGCGCTGGCCAGCGTGATCCGTTCGCATGCGGCCGGGGCGGTCAGGGCGGGGATGAATCCGCCCGACTTCGGGAATTCCAGGATGGTGATCACCTTCGGCTCATTGGTCGCCTGATAGGTATCCAGCCAGTAGTCAAGCGTAGCCGCATCCAGGGTCTCCGTCGCGCCGAGCGCCAGTTTGCCGTCCGTTTCCTCCCCGACAAGATACACGGTCAGTTTGTCTGCCGGGCCGCCCGCGTTCGTGGCGGCCGCCCATTCGGTAATCGCAAACTCCAGATTGGTGAGGGCGGGCACGGTATCCACGTCATTGCTCCCGTCGCCGTTCAGGTCCTGCCAGGACGCGAAGCTCATGTAGCAGATGCTCGCCGGCTCGAACCAGCGTTTGATGAAGGTGTGATACGCGCGCCGCGCGATCGTGTCCATCGTGGCCCATGCGGCGGCGTTCGTCCGGCCGCCGTTCACCAGGATCACGCGCTCGTCGTACGCTTGCTGAACCACGTAGCGTTGGACCGGCAGCGAGACGCCGCCTCCGTCATCGCGCACATAGTAGATGACTTTGTAGCTTCCTTCTTCCGTGAACCCGTCGTACTGGGCTTCGTACCGGCCGGTCTGCTCGTTACGGATGAGATCGAGCTCCGGAATGCTGTCGACGGGCGTGTCCGGATCCGGGCTGTGGCCGGGCGGTACGACCAGACACCAGGAGCGATTGATGCGATATGGCGCGTCGATATCGTCTGCCCACAGCGCCGCTGTGGTGTCGCCGCTCAGGAGCTGGTTGCCGCAGACCGTCCCGATCCGCGGAATGTCTTTGGTCGCTACGAGCGTCGCGCCCAGGTAGGCGCCCTGGGCGACGGTCCCGTCGCCGCTGTCGTAATACTCGGAGTCCTGGTACAAGGCCATCGCGTTGGTCGCCAGCGCATAGCAGCCCGCGACGTCGTAGCCGAGCAGCACGCCGTTGTAGAAAGCGTCCGAGAAGCTCACCAGTCCGCCCGCAACGAAGTACGCGGGTTGATTCGTGCCCGAGGAAGCGATCACGACGCGGTCGGCCGGTCCGTCGTACGACAGTTCGTCCAGCAGGCTGCCGGCATAACAGCAGTCGATCAGCACGGTGACTTTCGTGCCATACGTATCCTGCAAGTCGTCCAGCCACCCGTCCAACGTCGAAGCCGCCAGTGTCTCCGCCGGATTGAGCCGGAACGCGCCGCTGCCCGCACTATCCGTGCCGTGATCCACGAGGTGCACGAACAGATTGCTCGTGTTGTTCGCCCAGTTCGTAAAGGTGTGCGCGACGGCGGCATGCGTACTCGCCAGGTCCACGTCGTCCCACTCCGAATTGCCGTCGACGTCCTGATTGGTCACGGGACTGAGATACTGCAGGTTCCCCTTCGAGTAGCCGCGATACAGGAGCGTGTTGTAGGCGGTGTGAGCCAGGTACTGGGTGTTCGGCCACAAGGGGTCGTCCTCCCCCTTGCGGCCCGCCACGAGCACCGCCTTTCCGGCGGCCGCGACGTCGTCGGCGCTCAACACGTTGACGAAGACGCGGCCCAGCCGATCCGCCTCGTCCCAGGCTTCGATGAGGTCGACGCACGAAGAGGTCTCGCCCGCCTGCCACAGCACGTTCGTCCCCGTCTCCGCCAAGAGGGTGCCGCCGCTCCCATTGTGCACGGCCACCCAGTGCACGACACCCGTAGCCTCCGGTGCAGACAGGCTCCCCGCCTGGCCCGTCAGCACGGTGATCCGCATGGGGTCGGTGCGCAGGTCCGGGCTCAACACGGTCAGCGCGTCGGGCGCCATGGCGGCGCGCCCGGCGTTCGGCGTCCAGAAGAGGCTCGCGTCATCGGCGGCGACCATGCCGTCAAGCCCGAAATCGCCCCGGAGATAGCCGGCCCGATTGGTCTGCGTCGCATGGATCCGCGAGTCGGCGGCGAGGATCAGGCCGTCCCCGTCCGCGTCGCCAGCCATCATCCCCCAGACTCCGGGCTCCAGTTCGACGGCGGCCTCCGCACCGCCCAGGTACTGCAGGGGGCCGGCCGTGAAGTCCAAACTGGTCAACAGGTTGGTGAACATGAGCGGCGCCGCCGAGATGACGGCCGCGTGGTTGCGATGCTTGAGCACGACGTGGTACGCGGCGCCGGCCGCGACAGGCACGGCAAGTTCCGCGCGGCCGTCCGGGTCCACCACTCGCCCATCGCAGCGCAGCAGCGCGCTGCGCGAGACGACGGGCGCGCCGTTCGTCTGCGCGCGGAGCTGAACGAGAACCCAGTCCGTCGCGTTGGTCGGAACCGCCGCCACCACACGCCGGTCGGCGGCATACGGCGCCGCCAACGGCAGCCATTCCGTCTCGCGCAGCGCCGTACGCATCGCGTGCAGGTTGGTGTCGTACGCGCCCTGCAGGTAGACATCGAGCGACAAGGCAAACGGCACTTCGTACGCCCCGATGTCGACCGTGCCGTTCAAGACTCGCGGGTTGCCGGCCAAATCCCGCGCGTCCGCCAGCCAGCCCATGTTCATGCCCGCATCCACGCAGGGCGACTCGGGGGCGAGCCGGTAGTCGCCACCGGCAAGATCGACGAACAACGGCGGATTCGTCACGCTGCCCGCGCCCGCGGCCGGCACCGTGCAGCAGTAGGCAAGCGGGACTTCGAGGTGATTGTCGCCGGAATTGGTCGCGGTGTTGTAGTAGGCAATGCAGTTGAACAGCGCGCCCGTATAGGCGCCGCCACCGTCCGCGGCCGAATTCCCGGTCAACGTGCAGTTGTACAGCGTGCTCCACGCCGTGCCGCCGCCCCATTGGACAGCCGTGTTCTGCGCCAGAACACAATTACATAGCGTGCTGTGATTAGCGCCGCCGCTGTGCTGCGCCGAATTGCCCGTCAAGACACAGTTCTCCAGAATACTGTTGTAGACGCCGCCGCCCGAAACGGCCGAGTTCATCGCCACGGCGCAGAAACGCAGCGTGCTGTTACCCGCCCCGCCACCGCTGCCCGCAGTCGTGTTGCCCGCCAGCACACAGTCCTCGAGCGTGGCCCCGCAGGCGCCACCGCCTATGCTCGCCGCAGAGTTCCCCGTAAGCGTGCAAGCCCGGATTGTGCCCCGATACACGCCGCCGCCGTACCCGGCTGATGCGTTGCCCGACAGCACACAGTTCGACAGCATGCCCGACGGATCGCACCACGCGCCGCCGCCGGATTTCGCCGTGTCAAAGTAGCCTGCGGAGAGGGTCGCCCCGTTGGTCAACGTGAAGCCCGAAAGGAGAGCGTCTGCCCCGACATAGGCGCAACGAACAGCCGTATCCCCCACGGGGCCCTGCCCCTCTATCGTCGTTGCCGCTGGGCCGCCAACGCTTCGCACGATAACCGGCTTCACGATCGCCACCCGGTTCGTCAAGCCCTCATGCACGGCAAGGCCGCCGCTGGCATAGACGCCGTTCGTGACGAGCACCAACGCACCGGCGACCTCACACGCGTCAATCGCCGGCTGGATGCTCGTCGCCGCGTCCGGCCAGGTCTGATACGGATACGCCGGCGAACCGTTCGCCGCGTCCACATAATGCACGGGCTGTTGGACGATACTGACAAGCGCCGTGGCCGCCACGCCTGCAGGCAGGTCCGTATTGTGGGCCGCCAGGACCACCTCGTAGACACCCGTGCTCCCCCACGCATGACGAACGTGGAGTTGGTTGGTAGCCGCCGTCCCGTCGCCGAAACTCCACACATTGCCAAGTGCATGCCCCTGAATGACGGCTTCGAGGTCCAGCGTGAAGTCTACCGCCACCGTTGCGTAATCCGTCGCGATCGCGACCGCGAGCGCGCCCGTCGCGGAACTCCCCACATACTCATCGCAACCGATGCTCGGCTGCATGTTCCAGGGATCACCGTCGATATCCGTGCCTGTGCAGTAGCCGTAGGCGCCCCGCCCAATGCACGGCGAGTCCGCCGACAGGTGCATTCCGTCCGCCCACAGCGGATCAAGGAAGATGTTGCCGGGCCCCGCATAGGGCCAGGTACAACTGGAAGCGAAAACACAATCGAGGTGGTAGTTCGCCCCCAAGGACGCCATGTTGCCGTAGACAATGCTGTTGTAAGCCGAGCTGCGGTAGAGCCCCCCGCCGTAGGCACCGGCAGCATTGTCGCGCACCGTGCAATTGGAGAGCGTGCAGTCGCACCCGCCGCCCCCCGTGCCCTCCGCCCGGTTACCGTTCAACAGGCAATTCACCAGGGTTGCACCGTACGTCCCCCCGCCGCGGTTATCGGCTGAGTTGTCGCTCAACACGCATCCCACCAGTGTACCGCTGTAGGCGCCGCCCGCGCGCCAGGAAGCGGCGTTGCTTACGATTCTGCACTCAGAAACCATGCTGCCCGGCTCGAGCCAACACCCCCCCCCGCTCCGTTCGGTTGTCGTGTCGCCGGCAGTCCCGGTATGCCCATCGGTCAGCGTGAACCCGCGCAGCACCGCGTTGCTGCCCAGGTAGACACAGCGGATCGCACCGTCCCCGTTGCCGCCGCCGCTCGCCGGCTGCCCCCGGATCGTCGTCGCAGCCGCCCCGTTCACACTTCGCACCATGACATCACTCGGAACGCAAACCCGGTTGGTCATGTTCCCGTGCACCGCAAGCCCGCCCACGTCGTAGACGCCGTCGGCAACAAGCACCTCGTCGCCGAGCGCCGCCGCATCGACCGCATCCTGAAGCACCGCGGCGGCCGTGGACCAATCCGTGTAGGGATACACGGCGGTGGTGGAGGTCACATCGACGTAGTGCACGTCGCCCATGGCGACGTGCACAATGAAGAATGAAAAATGAAAAATGAAAAATGGGAGAAGAGCGCGGAGCCCCTTTGCCCGTGTCGGAAGTCGAAGGTCGAAAGTCATGGGTTCGTTATTCGTTATTCGTTATTCGTTATTCGTTATTCGTTATTCGTTAGAGCGTGTTGTCACGGCTGGGTCTGTCAACCAACCCGAGCCATCTTGTAGACGTTCCTGTTGCCGCATCCGGCACACTGCCCAACCATGCCGGACTCTCAGTCTTTGCCCTTTGCGCGCTTTGCGTTCTTTCGCGGCCATTCTTTCCCCACCCGCACCTGCTAACAAAGCCCCCCCTTTGCGCTCTTTGCGTTCTTTCGCGGCTATTCCTTCCCCACCCGCACCTGCTAACAAAGCCCCCCCCTTTGCGCTCTTTGTGTTCTTTCGCGGCTATTCTTTCCCCACCCGCACCTGCTAACAAAGCCCCCCCTTTGCGCTCTTTGTGTTCTTTCGCGGCTATTCCTTCCCCACCCGTATCCGGTAATACAGCTGCCCCTCCCCCGCATGCACCTCGTCGGTATACACATTCTCGACCGGCGTCGCGACCAGGTTGGTAACCAGCGGCGCGAAGGGGACGGTGACCAGGTTCGTCGTGAAATCGATCATGTAGATGCGGTTCGAGACGCTCGGCCAGGAGAGGATCGTGTGCCCGGCCACGGGCGGCACCTGGGCGTCGGAGATCTCGAACCGCGAGGCGGCATTTGTCGGGTCGCTGCCGGAGAGCCATTCGGCCCAGTTGTTGAACGTGTCGCCGTCGGAGTCCGTTTCGGCCTCCGCGTTGGTCACGCCCAGAAAGTACAGAACTTCCCATCCGTTCGGCATGCCGTCGCCGTCCGTGTCGTCGTCCGGCACGAACCTTGTGACCCACGACTGTTTGGGCTCGGAAAGCTCGCCGAGCGCATCGTCCGCGAAGAAGGTGACGACGTAGTCGCCCAGGTTCGTCAGTTCGGCATACAGAAACTCGTGGCGGTTGCCGTCCGCATTCCAGGCGAGATCGGCCCGGAACACTTCACCGGTCCCGTCGTACTCGGGCTCGGTGATCGTGCACCAGACGTTGGAGACGCCGTCCATGTCGGTGATGTCGGCAGCCCAGATCAGGACCTCGATGCTCGTATCCGGCACATGCGTGTGCGGCATGGGCGCGGCGATCGTCGGGTTGTCGTCGCCGGTCATGAACGCGGTGCCCAGGTAGCGCAGGTGCGCGAGCACGCCGTCCTGGGCCTCTTCGTTGGGAACACCGTCGCCGTCGTCGTCGAGTTGCGCCGTCTGCCTCAGCCGGCCGGTCGCCCAGCGCATGCATTCCCTGGCTTCGACGAAGGCATGGCCGATACTGCGGCCATTGAAAATATGGCTGAGCAACGCGCCGGAGAAACTCAAGCGCCCGTCGGCCGACCAGATGCAGGCACCGTCCGCGGCGGCACTGGCGATACTGATGCGCTCACAGCCGCCCGGCGCCGTCAACTGCGGAATGAACCCGCCGGACCGGGCGAACTCCATGATCACGATGGTCGGTGCCTGGTTGGACGTTTGGAACGCGTCCAGCCAGCCGTCGAGCGCAGCCGCATTCAGGGTTTCGGACTGGTTCAAAGCGAGGTCGGCGGCCTGCTCTTCGCCGATGAGGTAGACCGTCAATTTGTCCGCGGGCCCACCCCAGTTGGTTCCGCCCGCCCATTGGCTGATCGCGAAACCGAGGTTGGCCAAACTGGGCAACGCGTCCACGTCGTTCGTCCCGTCGCCGTTCAAGTCCTGGTCGGAATCGGCGTTCAGGTAGTAGATGCTCGCCGGCTCAAACCAGCGTTTGAGCAGCGTGTGATAGGCACGATTCGCGATCTGGTTCATCGTCGTCCATTCGCTTGAATTCGTGCGGCCGCCGTTCACGAGCACGACACGTTCATCGAAGCCCTGCTGAATGACGTACCGCTGTTCCGGCAGCGACACGCCGTACCACTCGTCGCGCGCGTAATAGATCACTTTATACGTGCCTTCTTCGGTGAACCCGTCGTATTGCGCCTGGTACCGGCCCGCGTCCTGATCGTAGGCCAGTTCGAGTTCCGGGATGTCGGCAACGGGCACGGCGGGGTCCGGGTCGTGGCTCGGCGGCACGATATGGCACCAGACCCGCGCGATGTCATCCTGCGAGGCGATGTCGTCGGCCCACAGTGCGGCCACAGTACTCCCATTCAGCAGCAGGTTGCCGCACACCGAGCCGATCCGGGGGATACCCTTCGTCGTAACGGACGCGGCACCGAGATACAGGCCATCGGCCAACGCGCCGCCGCCGTTGTCGTAGTACGCCGCGGTCTGGTACAGGCCCATCGCACCCGTGGCCAGCGCGTACGATTCGGCCACGTCGCTGCCGAGCAGAACACCGTTGAAGAACGCGTCGGAAAAGCTGACGAGCCCGCCGGCAACGAAATACGCCGGCTGGTTCGTGCCGCACGAGCCGATCACCACGCGCTCCGCCGTGCCCGCATAGGCGAGTTCGTCCAACAGACTGCCCGCGTAGCAGCAATCGATCAGCACCGTCACCTTCGTCTGGTAGGTGTCCTGCAACTGGTCCAGCCAGCCGTCCAGATCGGCCGCGGGCAATGTCTCGGCCGCGTTGAGTCGGAAGTATCCGTTCCCGGAGGAGTCACTGCCGTGGTCGACGAGATAGACGAACAGGTTGCTCGTATTGTTGGCCCAGTTCGTGAACGTGAGGGCGGTATTCGCATAGGTCGTCTCACAGTCTATGTCATCCAGTTCCGCGTTGCCGTCCACGTCCTGGTTCGTCACCGGGCTGAGGTACTGCACGTTGGCCTTCGAGTAACCACGGTACAGCAGCGTATTGAACGCGGTGTCCGCGAGATGGTCCGTGTTCGGCCAGAGCGGGTCGTCGGCGCTCTTGCGGCCGGCGAGCACGACCGCTTTGCCGGCCGCCGCGACGTCGTCGAGACTGATCACGTTGACATACGCGCGGCCGAGCAGGTTGTTCGTGCACCACGCTTCGACGATATCGATCGCGCCGGGCACGACGCCTGCCTGGTAGAAGGCCGTCTCGTTCGACGGGCAGAGCGTCGCGCCGCTTGAATTGAGGGCAAACGCCCAGTGCACCGCGGCGCTCGCGCCGGCGGCCGTGAACCGGCAGCCGTCACCGGGCAACAGCGTCCAATGCGGCGGCTGGACGCTCAAAGAGGGGTTCAGCACGATTCCCGGCTCGGGCGTGGCGGAGGCACGGCCGGCGTTGGCGGCCCGGACGTTCGTGTCGTCGTCCGACACCATTCCGTCCAAGTTCAGATCGCCACGGTGATAGCCGGCGAGCGCGGCCTGCGAATCCAGGATGGTCTGGTCCACGGGCCGCACCGCGCCGTCGCCGTCCGAATCGCCGGCGATCAGGCCCCAGACGCCCGGCTCGAGTTCGACACACCCGTTCGTCCCGCCGTAGTACTGGCTTGGCCCGGCACGAAAGTCGTGAACGATCGCCGACCCCGTAAAGGGCAACGGGGTGGCCGACATCGCCGCCAGATGATTGCGGTGTTTCAGGACAACGTAGTAGGGCTGGCCCTTGTCCGCATTGACGACGATTTCCGCATTCCCGTCATAGCCGCAGACCTGACCGTCTTCGCGCAGGAGCGCACTCTTCGCCACCACGGGGTTGCCGTTCGTGTCACGCAGTTCGATCAGCACCCAATCCGTGATGGCGATAGGGATGCCCGGCACGGCGATGACATCCGCGGCGTACGGGCTCAGCGTCGGGGGCGCGTTGCTGCCCGGCAACGTTCCCATCTGGTCGGTGGCGGGATCGTACGCGCCCTGGAGCCAGGCCTGGATCTGCAGAGCATGCGCAAACTCGCAGGCGCCCATGTCCGCGATCCCGTTGCGTATTCTCGGATTGCCGTGGATATCCGTGGCGCCGAACATCCAAGCCGCATTCATCCCCGCATCGATACAGGCCGAGGTCGACTGCAAGCGGTAATCCCCCCCTTGCGCATCGACGAAATCCGGCGCCAGGCTCACACTCCAGTCGTCTTCTCCTGTGGCCGTTTGCCACTGGCCCAGCGTCGTGAGCAGCGTCCCGCTGTACCCGACGCCGGCGCCGCCGGTGGCGTACAGATCATTGTAGTCAGACTGCAACGTGTCCATCGGCCTGTCCAGCCGGATGCAGGCCTTGCCGGCACCACCAACCCAGACGATATTGTTTCGGATCTGCGGCCGACCTTGGTGTTCCAGCCGGATCCCGTCGCCGCCGGCGTCACTATAGACTGTGTTGTTCAGAATGCTTCCATAAGAGCAGTACGGGAGGTCTATCCCGCACTCCGTATTCGCGTACAGGATGTTGTTCCGGATCACGATGTCCTCGGTTTCGCCGCCGTACACACGTATCCCGTAATGGTTCCCATACATCTCGCAGCGCAGGATCCGGCAATTGCAGACGTAATTCCCGACATACGCGCCGCATTCCGCCCCCGTCACCTTGAAATTCTCGATACTCACACGCTTCACAGTATCCCCGAGGTCCATACTCGCCTGGCCTTCCAAACGGAAACCTCGTCCGGACGAAAGGTTATTGCGGTTTATCACACTGCCGGCCGGGTGCGTCGAACCGACGAGCCTGACGTAGTGTGTCGCGTCCCCCGCGTCCTCCGCGCCGATCGCGATGTCGTTCGTCAGGACGTAGCTCCCGGTGTCGACGTACACGATGTCGCCGGGCTCAATATCGTAGGAGTCGATGATCGACTGCACCGTCCGCCTCGGACTCGATGCACTCGCCCCGGTATTTCCGTCGTCGCCCGCAGCCGTGCAGTACACGTCGTTGCTGGTCAAGGCGTCATTCACGTAGAAGGACAGGGGGCCGCCGATCCGGAAATCCGAGACACTTGCATCGGTGCAGTTCGTGTCCTGGTTGCACGTGATCCGCACCCGGTACAGAACACCGGGCGCCAGCCCGCTCGTATCCCATGCGTATGTCGCGTTGGTCAGGGAGACGGCGCTACCGCCCGCGATCCCATGCCATGTTCCGCCGGAATCGGCGGAGTATTCCAGCTTGAGCGTGTCGTTGCTCGTCCAGCCTGCGCCCTGCCATCCCCATTCGAGAGGGACCGGCACAGAGGTTTCCAGATAGCTTCCGCCGAGCGGCGCAAACAACAGGAGACGACGTCCTTCTGGAGTCTTCGATCCTTCCGAGACGCCGCCGTATGCGCCGAGGTTGCGTTGCCCCAGGTCCGCGCCGCGGAACGGCGTCGTGTTCGGCACGGGCTCGTCCCCGGCATCCCCGTACCCCATGTCGATCGCCAGACTGTCGACCTCATCGGCAGTCCATGCGCCGCCGTGGTAACTGCCCGCCGTGCTCTTGAGGTGGTAGTCCCCGTTCGCCGCATCCACGAACAACGGGTCGCAGCTGATACTGTGCGTATCCTCGCCCGTCGCCGCCTGCCATGCGGCCAGCGTCCAGCCGCTCTCCGCGCCGTTCGTCGCGTACAGATCGTTATAATCCGAATTGACCGCTCCCCAGAGACCGTCCCAGCTAATACATCCACCGCCTGACGCATTGGTCGCCACGATAATGTTGTTTCGGAGCGTGGCGCCCGCATAGCCGTACGCCAGGCTGACACCGCACTGGTTGTTGCAGATGGTGTTGTTCAGAACAGTCGCCCAGCACCCCTCCATACCGGACGCGGACACGGAGATGCCGCTGCCTCCGTTCCCGCATATCAGGCTATTCGTGACCTTACAGTGGTCCCAATCCAACAGATCCACTCCCCCCCCGGTGTTCGAACGTATGTCGCACGCTCCAACAAACAGATCACCTAAACCGCCGAACGGGTCGCCGCTTCCCTGGATCCCAACCCCGTTGCCATAGATTCGACACGCGAGTATGCGGTCCCCATTGGCGGCGGCCTCAACCGACACTCCGTGCTGACCTCCCGTAATCATGAACGTTTCTATACTCACGTAGTCTGCTGTGAGACGAAAGCCGCTCCCGGATGAGAGGTCGGCCCTGTCGATCACACTACCATCGGCGTGCGTCGAGCCCACGAACGTGACGTAGTGGGTCGAATTGCCTTCGTCCTGCGGCCCGATCACGATATCCGCGCTCAACACGTAGTGCCCCGTATCCACATACACCACGTCGCCGGGCTCGAGATTATGCGCGTCGATCACAGCCTGTATCGTTGCTTTCGGGCTGGCGGGAGTTGCCCCATGGTTGGCATCGTCTCCCGGGCCGGCGCAATACACGTCGTTCGTTACCGATGCGTCATTCACATAGAAGCTCAGCGGCGTGGATCCAATCCGAATATCGGCTGCGCTTGCGGCCAGACAGTTCGTGTCCTGGTTACATGTGATTCGCACCCGATAGAGAGCGCCGCCAGCCAGTCCGCTGATGTCCCAACTGTGCATTCGGTCCGTCACCGGGACGGCCTCGCCGCCAACAATCGCATACCACGTCGCGCCGGAGTCGTCGGAATACTCGAGCTTGAGCGTGTCGCCGCCTACCCAATCCTGCCCGATCCAGGCCCATTCCAGATCCACGGGCACGGCCTGATTCGGGTAGAACTCGCTGCCGCCGGGCTGACGCAAGAGCACAGCTCGGCCGGCCGGCGTCTTCGATGCCTCGGCAGTGCCGCCGTAGGCACCGAGATTCCTGCTGCCCAGATTCGCGGCGCACAATGGCGTCGTGTTCGGGGCCGGCTCTTCCCCGGCGTTCCCCCACCCCATGTCGATCCCCAGGCTGTCTGCAGCATCCGCCGTCCATGCGCCACCATGATAGCTGCCCGCCGTGCTCCTGAGATGATAGTCGCCGCCGGCCGCGTCCACGAACAACGGATCCCGGCTGATGCTGTGCGTGTCCTCTGCCGTCATGCCCTGCCATTGTGACAGCGTGCCGAACATCGTGTTGCTCCAACCCACGCCGGCGCCACCCGTCGCATACAAGTCGTTGTAGTCTGAGCTCAACGAGACGCCGTATCCCTCCATCTTGATGCACGCTTTGTCCGGTACGTCAACAACCACGATGTTATTGCTGATTGCAGTCGCCTCAGCCGCCTGCAGACGAATGGCGTCGGACCCGTTGCAGCAGATTGTGTTGTTGAGAAGGCTCGCGCTCCCGCAAAAACTGGCAAGAAAGCCGGAGTCGCTGTTCTCGCGTATCAGGCAATTCCGTAGCACATTGCTCTCGGCCGTGCCTCCGTAGAAGCGCACGCCATCGCCGTTTCCGTATATCTCACATTCCAGCACGCTGTTGTGGTGAGAGTTGTTTTGGACCTGGACCCCGTAATCCCCTCCGGTAACCTTGAACCGTTCCAGGCTCACATAATCACCGCCGAGGATAGAGAATCCAGCCGCCGACGTGTGATCGTTCCTGTCTATCACACTAGCGTCAGGATGCGTTGAGCCCACAACGCGGAGATGGTTGGTTGCGTTCCCGCTATCCTCTTCCCCGATCTCGATGTCCGCACTCAGCACGTATAGCCCCGTATCCACATACACCACATCTCCCGGCTCCAGATCGTAGGAGTCGATCACCGCCTGCACCGTCGCCTTGGGGCTCGCCGGACTGAGACCGCTGTTCGCATCGTTGCCCGCGGCGCTACAGTAGACATCGTTCGCCGTAGAACCGTCGTTCACGTAGTAGGTCAGTGTCGCGCCGATACGAAAATCGGCCGCGCTCTGATCGGTAGCGCCGGCATCCTCGTTACAGGTGGCCCGTACACGATACAACACGCTACCCGCCAGTCCGCCGATATCCCAAGTGTGCATGCTGTTCGTTACAGACACCGATTCGGCACCAGCTATCCCGCTCCATGTCCCACCTGAATCATCCGAGTATTCCAGCTTCACCGTGTCGTTGCTCTGCCACCCCGCCCCGATCCACGTCCACCGCACCGGGACGGGTACGGCCTGGTTCAGATAGCTCTCGCCGCCGACAGGCCCACACAACACGAGTTGCCGTGCCGCCGGCGTCTTCGAGCCTTCCGACGTGCCGCCGTAGGCGCCGAGGTTCCGGCGTCCGCGATCCGCACCGCGAAATGCTGTCATGTTGGGAGCAGGCTCGGATCCGGCATCGCCGCACGCCATGTCAATGCACGGACTATCGGCAGCATCCGCAGTCCAGGCGCCCCCATGGTAGCTGCCCGCCGTGCTTTTGAGATGGTAGTCTGCGTTCCCCGTATGGACGAACAGCGGGTTCCTGCTGAGGCTGTTGCTGTCCTGGCCGGTGGTCGCCTGCCACTGCGCCAGCGTCTCCGAGCGCTGCCCGTCGTATTCGCCTACCGCTGCGCCGCCCGTCGCGTACAGATCGTTGTAGTCCGAAGTCCACGGCATGATGTAGTCCCATACGTGAATGCATGCTTTTCCGGCCACATCTGTAACCACGATATTGTTGCTCATTACGAGACCGTCCGCATCGGACAGGTAGATGCCGTCATATCCGTTGTAGCAGATCGTGTTATTAAGAATGCGCCCGTCATTGCCGCGCGCGACATAAACCCCATGCTGGTTGTTCGAGTATACCAAGCTGTTCTCAACGAGGTAGCTTCCTGCCGATAGAGACCCATAGACATATGCTCCGTACAGCCAGTTCGCGTGAATCTGACAGCCTCGCACGGTGAAGCCATCGGTAATCACCGCGCGTATGCCAGAACTGTTCCCGTAAAGTTCACAGTCCAGGACACGAACATGACGCGCCCGCACCCAGACTCCATAGACTGCCCCCGTGATCCTGAATCGCTCGATGCTCACGTGGTCCGCTTCGTAAACGGAGAACCCGTTTCCGGACGGCGGATTGCTTCTGTCTATTATACTCCCGTCTGCATGCGTGGAGCCCACGAATCGCACCGCCTTCGTGGAGTCCCCGGCATCCTGTGGGTATATCTCGATATCCGCTCCCAAGACGTAGGTCCCCGTGTCCACGTACACCACATCGCCCGGCTCGAGATCATACTCGTCTATCACAGCCTGCACCGAGGCCTTCGGGGTCGACGGATCTGCCCCGTTGTTCGCGTTGTCTCCTGCAGCATTGCAGTACACGTCGTTCGTCACAGAACCGTCATTGACGTAGAAGTTCAACGGGCCGCCGATCCGGAAATCCGGCACACTGACATCCGTACAATTCGCATCCTGATTGCATGTCGCGCGGGCCCGGTACAGCGCACTTGCCGCCAATCCGCCGACATCCCAGTCGTATGTCACGGCCAGCACAGCGAGCGAGCCGGCGCCCGCCATACCGGTCCAGGACCCGCCCGAATCATCGGAATACTCCAGTTTCACCGTGTCGTTGCTTTGCCAGCCGCCGCCCTGCCACGCCCACCGGACCACTATAGGCGCTGACTGGTTCAAGTAGCTCGCGCCGCCGACCGGTTCGCACAGCACCAAGGCCCTGCCCGCAGGCGTCTTCGACGCTTCGGACGTTCCCCCATATGCGCCGAGATTCCGCCGTCCTCGGTTCGCGTCGTGCAACGGGGTGGTATTCGGCGCAGGCTCAGACCCGACATCGCCATACCCCATATCGATCGCCGGACTGTCCGCGTCGTCGGCGGTCCACAGCCCGCCATGGTAGCTGCCGGCGGTGCTCTTGAGGTGATAGTCCCCGTTGCGCGCATCCACAAAGAGCGGATCTCGACTGATGCTGTACGAATCCGCACCCGTCGCCTCGCGCCACTCCCGGAGTGTGGAGCATGTCTGCCAGCAGGCGCCGACCACGGCGCCGTTCGTGGCATGCAAACCATTGTAGTCGGACGTCCATCCGGTTGTGTTCGTGCTTATACCGAGGCACGGCTGGTCGGGTGTGCCCGCCACCACGATGTTGTTGCTGAGGGCCGTCCCGTCGGCGTCCGAGAGCGAAATCCCCGCATACTCGTTTCCGACAATCGCATTGTTCAGCACGGATTCGGCGCCGCAGATGTACAGGACAACGCCGGACCCGCCGTTGCCGTACACAACGTTACGCCTGATGATATGATTGTCGCTCCCGCCCGCATTCACATAGATGCCGCTGCCCGTATTCGAGTGTATCCGGCAATGCTCCACGACAAGCCCGTCCGTCGAGTGACCCACTCGGATCCCGTTGTCGTTTCCGTGCAACTCACATGCCTGCACGCGGTTGCTGCGTGCGTTCTCCAGAAAGACGCCGTATTCTCCACCCGTGATCTTGAACCGCTCGATGCTCACGTAATCCGCACCCGATGACAGGTGAAACACATGCCTGCAGTCTGAGAGAGCCGTTCCGTCCACCAGACTCCCGTCAGCATGTGTCGAGCCGACAAACCGTACGTAGTCCGTCGAATCCCCCTCGTCCGGCCCGTCTATCGCAATATGACTCTGCAGCACGTAGATACCCGTATCCACATAGACGATATCCCCCCCCGCGAGGTCGTACGCGTCGATGACGGCCTGTACGGTCGCTTTCGGCGTCGACGGACTCAGTCCGCTGTTCGCGTCATCGCCAAGCGCGCTGCAGTACATGTCGTTGGCCGCCGAGCTGTCGTTCACGTAGTATTCGGCCCCGAACGCCGCCGTCGTACCCGCCAGCAGCGCCCAGACCCCGCAGAGGCACACACTCCGCCATCCGGACCGGCAGCCGCGCGCGCGGCGGTCCCCGAACGAAGAAGACCGCTCCCGGACGGAAGAACGGTGTATGGCCAATTCCTGCCCTCGCCGATTCACTGTTCCGCTCCCACCCGAATCCGATAGTACAACTGCCCCTCCGCCGAGTGCTGATCGTCGGTGTACACATTCTCCACCGGTGTGGCCGGCAGGTTCGTGACCAGTGGCGCGAAGGGGACGGTGACCAGGTTCGTGGTGAAATCGATCATGTAGACCCGGTTCGAAAGGCTCGGCCAGCTCAAGATCACACCAGCCGCCGCACCCGGGGCCGCGGGACTCCCGAGTTCGAACATGGAGGCGGCGTTCGTCGGGTCGCTGCCCGCGAGCCATTCGGCCCAGTTGTTGAATGTGTCGCCGTCGGAATCGGTTTCGGCGTCGGCGTTGGTCACGCCGCCGAAAAACTGCACCTCCCATCCGTCAAGCATCCCATCGGCATCGGTATCGCCGGTGTCCTCGTAGTGTGTGATCACGCTCTGGGCCGGGGTGGAGAGTTCGCCTAGATTGTCCTCGGCAAAGAAGGTGACCACGTAGGCCCCGAGATTCGTGAAGGCCTCGTACAGGAGTTCGTACCGGCTTTCGGCGGAATTCCACGTCAAGGCAGCCTGCGGCAATTCGCCCGCGCCGTCGTATTCGGGGTCGGTCACCGTGCACCACACGTTCGACACGCCGTCCATATCCGTGATGTCCGCCGCCCAGAGCACGGCGGCGTTGGTTTCCGCTTTCAATGCCGTCTCCGGCATGGGATGGGCGATCAACGGATTGTCCGCGCCGGTCTTGTGTGCGCTGCCGAGGAACCGCTTCCACGCCTGGCCCGGCGCGTTCGGCAGCCCGTCCCCGTCGTCGTCAAGCTGCGCCCTCTGGCGCATCTGGCCCGAAGCCTGCCGCATGCACTTTTTCGCTCCCTCGAACGCTTCCCCCAAGTTCACCCCGTTGAAGATGTGGCTCAAGAACGCGCCGGAGAAACTCACCCGGCCCTGCCCCGACCACAGGCAGTCCTTGGCGGGCTCCGTGCACGCCAGCGTGATCCGCTCGCAGTCAGGCGGCGGTGTGAGATCCGACATGAACCCGCCCGACCCGTCGAACTCCAGCACGACGATCGCCGGCGGCTGGGCCGCGGCCTGATACTCGTCCAGCCAACTGTCCAACGTCGCGGCGTTCAGTGTCTCCGCCTCGTTCAGACTCAGGACCCCTTCGGAATCCTCGCCCATCAGGTAGACGGTCAGCTTGTCGGCGGGAATCCAGGTAACGGAGCCGTCCACCTCATTAGTGACCGCATAGGTCATCCCGGCCCAGTTCGTGATGGCGAAGGCGAGGTTCTCCAGGGTCGGCACGGCATCCACGTCGTTCGTCCCGTCGCCGTTCAGGTCCTGGTCGGCCGCCGCGCTCATGTAGTAGACGCTCTCGCCATCGAACCACCGCTTCAGAAACGTGTGATACGCGCGCCGCGCGAGCAGATCGAGCTTCTGCCACTGCGCCCCGTTCGTGAGCCCTCCGTTCACCAGCACGACGCGTTCGTCAAACCCGACCTGCGTCACGTAGCGCTGGACCGGCAACGAGACGCTGTTCCACGCGTCTTTGGCATAGTAGGCGACCTTATACGTACCCTCCTCCGCGAACCCATCGAAGCGGCCGTCGTACCGGCCCGTCTCCATGTTGTAGGTCAGCTCCAGTTCCACCACGTCGGAAACCGGATGCTCCGGGTTGGGCTCGTGACTGGGCGGGATCACCAGGCACCAGACCCGCTCGATCCCGTACTCGGACACCACGTCATCCGCCCATAGCGTCGCGGTGGTATCGCCCGTCAGCAGTTGATTCCCGCACACCGACCCAATCTGCGGGATGTCCTTGCCGGCGACGCAGCTGGCCCCGATCACCTGCGTCGCCGCGTACCCGCCGTCCGTCCCCGGCTCATGGACACCGTCGCCGTTGTCGTCCAGCCAGCCCTGCTGATGGGAACTCATCGCCTCACGCGCGAACCCGAAACACTGTTCGACGTTCAACCCCTGCATGACCCCGCAGAAGAACGCGTCCGAGAAACTGGCCAAGCCGCCGGCCATGAAATAGGTCGGCTGGTTGTCCGTGCAGGCCGCAATCACGATCCGGTTGCTCGTCCCGCTAAGCTCGTCGAGGAAGCTGCCCGCATAGCAGAAATCCAGCAACACGACCACTTCCGTGTTCCAGTTGCCCTGCAGCGTGTCGAGCCAGCCGTCCAGCTCGGCGGCGGTCAACGTCTCGGCGGGGTTCAACCGGAAGTAGCCTGCCCCGCCCGCGTCGCCGCCATGGTCCACCAGGTAGACGAAGAGTCGATTGGCCTGGTTCGCCCAGTTGGTGAAGCTTTCCGCCGCGTTCGCATGCGTCGTTTCCAGGTCCACGTCGTCGAACGCGCCGTCGCCGTCCGCGTCCTGATTCGTCACGCAGCTCAGGTATTGAACGTTCTCCTTCGAGAACCCGCGGTAGAGCAGCGTGTTGTAGCCGGAATCCGCCAGGTAATCCGTCACGGGCCACAACGAGTCATCGGCGCTCTTGCGCCCGGCCACGATGATGGCCTTGCCCACTTGCGTCACGTCGCCGGGGTTCAGCACGTTCACGTACGCGCGGCCGAGCACCCCGTTCGTCGTCCAGCCTTGGATGACGTCGACCACGGAGTTCGTCGTGCCAGCCTGATAGACAACGCTGGTCCCGCTCTCCGCGGCCAGCGAGCCGCCACTGCGGTTCTTGACGAACGCCCAGAGCACATCGCTGCCGCCGCCCGAAGCGCAGAAGGTTCGGCTCGCGCCCGCCAGCACCGTCACGCGAACCGGGCTGATCGCCAGAGCCGGACTCAGGAATGTCTCGCCGCCGTTGGTCACCGCGGTGCTCCGGCCCTCGTTGGCGAACCAGAACAACTCGACATCGTCGTCGCGAACAATGCCGTCCATGTTGAAGTCGCCGCGACAGTAGCCGGCCCGCTGCCGCTGACTCGCATGGATGCGCGCATCCGCTTCCAGAATCTCGCCGTCGCCGTCCGCGTCGCCGGCGATCATGCCCCAGACGCCGGGTTCCAGCTCCACCGCGGCGTCCGTGCCGCCCCAGTACTGGTTCGAGCCGGTCGTGAAGTCATACGCGATCCACTGGTTCGTGATCACGAGCGGTTCGGCTGACATCACCGCAAGATGATTCCGATGCTTCAAAACCAGTTGGTAAGACTGCCCGGCTGATACGCCCACGATCAGACCGGTGGACCCGTCGTCGCTGAGCACGCAACCATCAGGGCCCAGCCACGCGCTGCGGCAGACCACGGCATGGCCGTTGGTATCGCGCAACTCGATCAGCAGCCAGTCGACCACGCCGGCCGGAGCCTCGCCCGCGCGCGAATCCGCAACGTACGGCGAACTCTGCGGTATGGCCTGGCTGCCCTGAGCATGACTCATCAGGTGGGTATTCGTGTCGTACGGCCCTTCCAGCAACACCCGCGGCGCAGCCCTGAACGGCAGCTCGTACGCCCCCATATCCACGGTACCGTTCAAAACGCGGGGGTTGCCGTCCAAGTCGGTCATGTCCCACACCCAGTCCTGGTTCACGCCTCGATCGATGCAAGGGGACCCGATCTGGAGCCGGTAATTGTGCGCGTCCTTGTCCACGAACAGTGGATCGCCGGTGATGTTGCCCACGCCGCCGGCAGGAAGGGGGACCGTGCAACAGTAATCCAGAGCGGCATTGGCCCAGTTCCCGCCCGGCGCGTTGAACTGAACGATACAATTGCACAACGTTCCGCGATACGCGCCGCCCGCGGTGTGGGCGGACCCGTTGGCGGAAACCGTGCAGTTGTACAGCGTGCTGTAAGACGTCCCCCCGGCGCCGTGGTCGGACCCGTTGCCGGAAACCGTGCAGTTGTACAGTGTGCTCCAAGACGCCCCGCCAGCGCCGCCGCTGGTGGAGGAATTGCCGGATAGCGTACAGTTGTACAGCGTACCGTAGTGCGCCCCGCCGCCGCGGTTGGTCGACGAGTTTCCGGTAAGCGTGCAGTTATGCAGCGTGCCGGCAGACACCCCGCCACCGCCGTGATCGGACCAGTTTCCGGTAAGCGTGCAACCGTACAGCGTGCCCTGATTTGCCCCGCCACCGCCATGCGTGGATGAATTTCCTGAAAGCGTACAGTCGTACAGCCTGCTGTCATGCGCCCCGCCGCCTCCGATGTACGCCGCGTTGGTAGAAAGCGTACAGTCGCAGAGCGTACCGCCGTAGGCCCCGCCGCCACCGGTGTATGCCGAGTTGGAAGAAAGCGTACAGTCGCAGAGCGTACCGCCGTAGGCCCCACCGCCACTGTATGTGGCCGAGTTCCCTGTCAGCGCGCAGGCAGCCAGCGTGCCGTAGTAGGCGCCGCCGCCGTTCGTCGCCGTATTCTCGCACAACGTGCAGTCCGTCAGTATGCTGCAGAATGCGCCGCCACCCGAAGACGCCGAATTGCCCGAAATCGTGCAGGCGTAGAGTCGGCCACAGGATGTGCCGCCGCCGTTCTTCGCCGAGCACGCCGTGAGGAGACAGTTGCTGAGCATGCCGGACGCCTCGCACCAGGCGCCGCCCGCGGTCAGTTCCAGCCATTGCTCCCCGCTTGTACGCGTGTGTCCGTTTGTGAGGGTGAACCCGACCAGCGCCGCGTTGGTCCCCACGTACGCGCAGCGCACGGCCGCGTTGCCAGCCGGCCCATGGCCGGCGATCGTCGTTGCGTCGGGCCCGCTCAGGCTGGCCACGGTGATCGGTTTGTCGATCACCACCCGGTTGGTCATCGTCCCATACACAGCGTGCCCGCCGGCCTCATAGACCCCGTTGCTCACCAGCACCAAGGCCCCCACCTGCGTGGCGGCATCGACCGCGTCCTGGATGTTCGTCGCCGCCGTGTCCCAACTCGCGAACGGCGGCGCCGGCCCCGCACTCTCCACGCTGACGTAATGGACCGTCTGTTCCACCACGTGCACGGTCACGCTCGCCGATGTCCCGCCCGTGAAGGTTTCGTTGTACGCCGTCAAGATCACGGGATAGTCGCCCGTTGCCGCAAAGGCATGCTCGGCATACGGCTGGTTGCTGAGCACCGTGCCGTCTCCGAAGTCCCATGCGCTCGCCGTCAACCGCCCTTCGATCTCGGCGCGGAAGTCCACGGCAAAACCGGCGGCCACTTCCGTGTGGGCTGCCCATATGGCAACGGAGAGCGCGCCCGTTACCGCGCCCTGGCGCACCTCGTCGCATCCTGTCGACGGCGGATTCAACCACGCTTCGCCGTCGATATCCGTGGCGGTCGCATACGGACTGCTACCCGCGCCGATGCAGGGCGAGTCGGCCGCCAGACGGTACATGCCGGCCAGCCGCGGCTCGTCGGTGATATTGCCGGCCCCGTCGGGCAGCGGCCTCGTGCAGCAGTAGGACAGGGCCCCGCCGTCCCAATTCGCGCTTCTGGGCGCGTCGTTGCCGTAGACGATGCAGTTCCGCAGCGTACTGTCACATGCGCCGCCGCCGTAGTCGCGCGCGGAGTTGCCCGTCAGCGTGCAGTTCCCCAGCATGCCGGCACGGGCGCCGCCGCCGGCCGGCGCCCAGTTGCCGATGATGGCGCTGCCGTTCAGCGTCCCGCCGTATGCCCCGCCGCCACTGTTTGTGGCGGAGTTGCCCGCCAACGTGCAGGCATACGCCGTTCCGCGCGATACCCCGCCGCCGCGGGAGCTGGCCGAGTTGCTTGCCAGCGTACAGGCAGCCAATGTGCTGTAGTACGCCCCGCCACCCTCGTATGCCTGGTTGCAGGCGAGCAGGCAATCATACAAGGCGCCGTAGGCTGCTCCGCCACCGTAGTTTGCGGAGTTGCCGGCCAGCACACCGCCATGCAGGGTAGCGTAGTAGGCCCCGCCGCCGGCTGCGCCCGCGGCGTTGCCGGCCAGTTCGCATTCGTGAAGCGCGCCGTAACATGCCGCGCCGCCGTGTGAATACGCGGCGTTCCCAGAGAGGACGCAGTTGCTCACGACGCCGGCCGGCTCGCACCACAGGCCGCCGCCGTACAAGTCCTGCCAGGCGCCGCTGCTTCGGGTGTGCCCATTCGTCAACGTGAAGCCGCTCAGGACCGCCCCGGACCCGACGTGCGCGCAGCGCACGGCCGACACGCCGTTGGGCCCGCAGCCTCCAATGATCGTATGTTCCGGCCCGTTGACGCTCTGCACGGCGATGGCCCTCTCGATCGCCACCCGATTGGTCAAGGCGCCATGCACCACCTTGCCGCCCGCCTCGTACACGCCATTACTTACCAGAACCAGGGCGCCGCCCTGCACGGCCGCATCCACGGCGTCCTGAATGGTCGTCGCCGCCGTATCCCAAGTTGCGAACGGGGTCTGCGGCGCACTACTGTCCGCCCGCACGTAGTGCACGGTCTGCGCGCCCACCTGCACCGTCACCGTGGCCGGGATACCTCCGGGGTAGGTCTCGTTGTAGGCCCGCAACTCCACGGCGTACTCGCCCTCCGCACCATAGGCGTGCTCCGCGTACGCACGGTTGCTCACCACGGCCCCATCGCCGAAATCCCACACGGTCGCCGTCACCCGCCCGTCGACCCGCGCCTCGAACTCGACAGCGCAACCCACCACCGCCTGCGTGCACGAAGCCCACACCGCAACAGACAACTCGCCCGTGACGGACCCGATCCGCGGCTCGTCGCAGCCCATCGAAGGGGGATCGGCCCAGGAATCGCCGTGGATGTCCGTCCCCGACGCATAGCCACGACTTCCCGCACCCACGCAGGACGAGTCGTCGCTCAGATGGTATGCGCTGGCCAACCTCGGTTCGTCGGCGATATTGCCCTGCCCCGCGGGCAACGGGGTGGTGCAACAGTACCTCAGGATGTCATTGCCCCAATTCGGGCACGTGGCCGCGTCGTTGTAGTACACGATGCTGTTGTGCAGCGTGCCCGTATACGAACCGCCCCCGCAGGCGGCCGCCCTGTTTCCCGTGAGCGTGCAATTCTGCAGCGTGCTCGCGAACGAGCCGCCGCCGAACTGCGCATCGTTGTCCCAAAGGGCGCAGTTGAGCAGGGCGCACCCGGCTACACCCCCGCCCGAAGCCGCCGAGTTGCCCGCGAGCCTACACGCCTCCAACACGCCATCCGCTACCCCGCCGCCCGTATCCGCCCGGTTGCCGGAGAGCACGCAGGCGCGCAACGTACCGCCGAATGCCGCGCCCCCGTGCTGCGCCGAGTTGCCGGTCAACAGACACTCGTCCAACACACTCTCGTATGTCCCGCCACCGTACTGCGCCGAGTTGCCCGCCATTGTGCAGTCGCACAGCGTGCCGCCAAACGCGCCGCCCCCATACGACGCCGAGTTGCCCACCAAGACGCAGTTGCTGACGGCCCCCTGCGTATCGCACCAGACACCCCCGCCGCTCCGCTCGCCCTCCACATCACCGCTCGCCAGCGTGTGCCCGTTCGTCAGAGTAAACCCGATCAGCATCGCGTGGGTCCCAATGTACGCGCCGCGCACAGCCCCGTTGCCCTGCGGGCCTCGGCCCACAATGAACGACTCATCCGGCCCGCCTGTGCTGCGCACCGTGATCGGCTTGCAGATGGCCACACGGTTGCTCATCTCCCCGTATACGACCCCGCCGTCCGCGTCATACACCCCGTTGCTCACCAACACCAACGCGCCCACCTGCAGCGCGGCATCCACCGCGTCCTGAATGGTTGTGGCCGCGTTCGTCCAACTCCGAAAAGGACTGCTCGGCGAAACGCTTGCCGCACTGACATAGTGAATCATCTGTTCCGCCACATGTACGGTCACCGTCGCCGATAGCCCGCCCGGGTATGTTCCGTTGTAGGCGGTCAATATCACGCTGTAGTCGCCCGCCGACGCGAAGGCATGTCCCGCGCGCAATCGATTGCTGACCACCGTGCCGTCCGTGAAATCCCAGGCGCTTGCCGACGCCGCACCCCGGATATCGGCGCGGAACTCGACGGTAGCGCCGACCGCCACCTCGTCGTAGGTGACCGATGCCGCGACCGACAACTCGCCCGTGAGGACTCCGCCACCCGCCTCGTCGCAGCCTATGGAAGGAGGGCTCGCCCAAACATCGCCGTCGATATCGGCGCCCGTTGCATAAAGCGTCGAGCCCGCGCCAATGCAAGGGGACCCCACACCCAGGTGCGATGCGCTGGCAAGCCGGGGTTCCGCGGCGATGTTGCCTTGCCCGACAGGCAACGGGACGGTGCAGCAGTTGGTGAGCGAGCCCTCATCCCAATTCGCAGCGCGGCCGGCCGTATTGTAGTAAACAATGCAATTGCACAGAACACACGCCTCAGCCCCGCCGCCCGTCTGCGTGGCGGAGTTGCCGGTGAGGGTACAGTTCCAGAGTGTACTGCCGTAGGCGCCACCACCGGATGGCGCCTGGTTGCCCGCGAACCAGGAATTCATGGCCGCGCCGCCCCATGCGCCACCACCCGATCCGGAGGATCCTGTGGAGTTGTCAACAAGCGAACAATTCGTCAAAATGCAGTCACCGGCACCGCCACCGGACGTCTCGGCGAAGTTCCCCGAAAGCGTGCAGCCCAAGAGGGTGCAGCCCAATGCGCCGCCGCCGTTGCAGTTTCCCATACCCGTTTCATTGGTGGCCTCGTTGCCCGAGAAGAAGGACTGTGCCACAACACCGCCTGCCGCCCCTCCGCCACCGTACGAGACGGCTACGTTGTCGAGGAATACGCAATCCTCCACACACGGCCCTTGCGCGCCTCCAGAGTACCAACCGCCGCCTTGCCCGGCCGAGTTGTTGCTGAACATGCAGGAGACCGCATGCCCCCCGGAGGCCCCCCCTCCCCACTCGGTCGCAGAATTCCCGAAGAACGAACAGTTTGTCAGAGCGCAATCGTCAGCCCCGCCGCCAGACCCCATCATGCCGAAATCCCCGGCGGTATTCCCGTAGAGAATACAGTCCAGAAGGGTACAGCCGCTTGCGCCACCACCACGTTCGGAGGACTGATTGCCCTGAAAGAGGCAATTCGAAACAATCCCGCTTGCCGCTCCGCCTCCGCCCATCCCCGCCGCATTCTCCACAAAAGTGCAATCCCTGGTGACGGCGCTCGAACCGTAGGCGGCGCGCCAACCACCCCCGGACTCTGCCGTGTTGTTGCTGAACAGACACGAAAGAGCCTGGCCGCCGACTGCACCCCCGCCGTCCATCCCCGCCGTGTTGCCGACAAAGGCGCAATTCGACAAGACCCCACTCGCATCGCCCGACCAGCCCCCGCCACTCCCCCAGCCCGTCGTGTTGTTCGTGAACACGCACGATATGGCTTGGCCGCCGGATCCCCCCCCGCCATCCATCCCGGCGGAATTGCCCACGAACGTGCAATCCCTGGCAAGCGCGCTCACACCCGCACCGCACC
>JAFGHX010000201.1 GCA_016929905.1 Kiritimatiellia bacterium | reverse complement strand
GGAATGGAAGGAGGGCCCCCTCACCCCAGCCCTCTCCCCCGGCGGGGAGAGGGAGGGGAGCGGAAACGTAAGGAAGAAACGGTGGAAAGGGGGAATGGAAGCATGGCCCCCCTCACCCCAGCCCTCTCCCCCGGTGGGGAGAGGGAGGGGAGCGGAACGAACGAATGCAAGGGCGGAAGAATGGGGGAGTGGGTGAGGGCGGTATCCGGGCCTGCCCGCCCGAGCGGGCGATACGGCACTATTCGCTCTTGCCGCCGAGCTGCTGACTTTTACCCTCGGAATCCTGCAGGTCTTTTCAGTAATACCGGAAGAATTTCCGGTCAAGTTGGGGATACGCTTGGGATAGGCCGGGAGGGGATCGACCGTCCGTCGGGATGTCACGATACCTGAAGCAGCAACTCATACTCAGTCCGGGCCAGGCCCCGGGATCCGGAGGAGGACGCGATGGCAACGACGACGACATTCGAACAATCATGCGACACGGTCGACGCTTACGATTTCGTGGAGATCACCGTCCGGCCGAACAAGATCCCGGTTGGCAATCCCTTCACCGAACTGACTCTGACCGGAGAGTTCGGGCCCGAGGGAGCTGACCCGGTTCGCGTGGAAGGGTTCTGCGACGCGCCCGACGGTGCGGTCTGCCGTATTCGGTTCATGCCCACCCGGCCGGGCAAGCATGCCTACACGGTCGAATTCACGCAGGCGGGCACTACCGAGCGGCACGCGGGCACATTCAAGGCGAAGGACGCAAGACGCAAAGGCGTCGTCCGCGTGGATCCGGATTACCCGTACCATTTCATCTGGAGCGGAACGGGCGAACACTATTTCTGGAACGCCACGACGACCTATTGGCTTATGGGCTGGGACCTCGAGAACATCAAGAAGAACATCGACCGGCTGGCCGACCTGCGCGTGAACCGGCTGCGCGTCGCGATCGCCGGCCGTGTGGCGAGCGGCCAGGATTGGTGCGAGCGGGTCTACAACACCGAGCGGTTCTCGTTCCTGCTCAACCCCTGGGTCGCCGAGCGGCCGGACTCGCTGCAGGAGCCCGGCTTTGACCCGGCGCGGTTCAACGTGGCGTACTGGCAGAAGTTCGACGCCCTGCTGCGGCATGCGCGCGAACGCGACGTGATCGTGTCGGTCGTTTTCTACGTGGACGGCCGCAAGCCCGGCGTCGAGCCGTTCGGCAAGGACGGGATGGGCGGCGCGGACGAGCAGCGCTACTACCGCTACGCCGCCGCGCGTTTTTCGGCGTTCTCGAACGTGATGTGGGACGTCTCCAACGAGTACCGCCAGTTCCGGACCGACTGGTGGGCCGAGACCCTGGGCGCCTTCCTGAAGGCGCGCGACCCGTACAAGCACGTGATGTCGGTGCACGGGCACAACGATTTCCGGTTCCGCACTTCGCCCTGGGCCGATTTCGCCATGTTCCAGAAATGGGACGAGGAGGGCGGCTACAAGTTCATGTTCGACAATCGCAAGGAGCAGGCGGAAACCGGCCGGCCGATGCCGCAGGTGAACGAGGAGTACGGCTACGAGGATCACTACCCGATGGGCTGGGGCGGGAACCGCCGGCCGCCCTCGCGCTCGGCCGACAACCGGCGCCGGGTCGCCTGGTCCATCTACATGGCCGGCGGCTACCAGACCAACGGCGAAACCGCCATGCGCGGCACGGGCTGGGGGCCGGACACCGGCGGCGGCTGGATCAACGGGCGCGGCGACGACAGCATGGGCATGTTCCCGAAGTTCGGGTACATCATGGATTTCTTCACCAGCTTCGAGTGGTGGAAGTGCGAGCCCCGCCCCGATCTGACGGGCCGCCGCGCCGTCTGCCTGGCCGAGCCGGGCCGGCAGTATGCGGTCTATGCCTTTGCCGGCGACGCGGAGAGAGTCACTCTCGAACCCGGCACCTACGACGCCAGACAATTCAACCCGCGCACCGGCGAGTGGACCGAGCTCGGGACGGTCGAGGGCGCCGAGTGGACAACGCCCGAGACGGCCGAGTTGGACGACTGTGCGTGGGTGTTGCGGCGGACGTGATCACGTAACGGGTCGCCGAATCTCAGAACCTTGTCGAAAACCTTGTCGCGAACCTTGTCGAAAAACACCGTGTGACGTCTCGGCCCTCGGGCCTGGCTCGTGCTGGCCCCGCATGCGGGTCGCGCGGGCTATCCTGTTCCGGCTGACCCGCATCGCAGACGAGTGTGCGGATCGCTTTCGCGGTTGCGTCTTAGGCGAGCTATTAACGGGACACGACACGGGCGACATGGTACGCTTCTGTCCGTCCTGCCCGGTGCATGGACGGGGCGGGCAGCGGGAGAAGCGAACCGTGCGGAGATTCAACACACGGACGAGAGGTGCGGTTGCGGTTGCCTTGTGCCTGGCATCGGCGTTGGCCGCCTTGCGCTGCGGCGGCGCGGAGGTCTGCGAGCAGGCCGTTGTGCGGATTGTCAGCCACTACGCGCGGGGGAACTGGTATGCGCCCTGGGACACCGGCACCATCAGCGAGCGCGCGGGGTCCGGTTTCGTCATCCGCGGCAAGCGTATTCTGACGAACGCACACCTCGTGAGCGACGCCACGGTGTTGCTCGTCTATTTTCATAACGACCCCACACCCTATCCCGCGCGCGTCGAGTCGATCGGACACGACTGCGACCTGGCCCTGATCGTCCCGCAGGGCGCGAGTCCGTTGGACGCGATACCCGCGCTTGAGTTCGGTGCGTTGCCGCCAATCCGCTCGACGGTCTTCACCTACGGCTACCCGGCGGGGGGCGACAGGATTTCGAGCACGGCCGGCGTCGTCTCGCGCGTGGAGATGAAGACGTACGTCCATTCCGCGGTCGATGTTCATCTCGCCGTTCAGACAGATGCGGCGATCAACCCGGGCAACAGTGGCGGGCCGGTCGTTCAGGACGGGAAGGCGGTCGGTGTCGCCTTCCAGGTGAATCGGGAGATGCAGAACATGGGCCTGCTCATTCCCTCCCCCGTCATTCAGCATTTCCTGACCGATCTGCAGGATGGGACGTACGACGGGTTCCCTCGGCTCGGCATACGCACCGTGAATATGGACAGCCCGGCGGCGCGCCGTCATGCGGGCATGAAGCCGTCGGACACCGGCGTGCGCGTGGACTACTGTGCGAAGGGCGCGGTGGGCGACGGGTGTTTCAGGGTGGGCGATGTGATTACACGCATTGCCGGGCAGGACGTGGCCAACGACGGGACCATCCTGTGGCATGAGATGCGCCTCGGGTACACGTACTTAGTCGATTGTCTCCAGAAGAGCCAGCGTCTTGCCGTGGATGTGCTTCGCGAGGGGAAGCCCCTGGCCCTGGAATTGGGCCTGGAGGGCGAGAGCCTGTCGGACTCGGATCGGAATACCTATGACCGGCTCCCGGCATACCTGGTGTATGCCGGCTACGTCTTCGTTCCCCTGGACCGCGAGTATCTCAAGACCTATGGGCCGAAGTGGGTGAGCCAGGCCGATGCGGAGGTTGTCTATGAATTCTTCTACAGGCCGCTGGAGCGGAACGAGAGGTACGACAAACGGCGCGTCGTGGCTCTGCGGCGGCTTGACCACGCCGTCAATGTGGATGCCGGCTGCTTCAACAACAGTGTCGTGGCCAGAGTCAACGGCAAGGAGGTGAGTACGCTGGAGGACATGATCGAAGCGCTCGCGGCGAACACGGGCAAGCATCATGTGATCGAGTACGAGTACTATGGGCGTATCACCGTTCTCGACAGAGAGGCGGCGGATGCCGCCCACGAAGAGATTCTCCGACAGTATGGCGTCGCCAAGGACAGGCGGTTATGAGGCGTCAACTTGTGTTTGTCGCGGCTCTGATGCTGGCCATGGGGCCGAGCCCTCGTCTCTGGGCCGGCCCGCCCGTCGGTTCGCCGGGGAACCAGACCGTAACGCTTCGCATCACCTGCCAATCGTGGAACGAATACCGCCCATGGATCAAGGAGCAGCCCGGCTCAACCTTGGCCGCGGGCACCGTACTGCCCGGAAAACGCATTCTTGTTCTCGCCAGATACCTTGAAAACGCCACCTTGATTCAGGTTGAGAAATGGGATCGTCCCCCACGATTCCCCGCCAGGGTCCTCCACGTGGATCCTCAGCTCGACTTGGCCGTTGTGAGCGTTGACTCGCCCGGATTCTTCGACGACCTGAAGCCCGTGACGCTCATGCGCGAGTGCGGTGCGGGCGGGGACGTTACGATCGTGAGTTGGAATGACGGCCGGCTCGAAGTGGCGAACAGCAGGTTCTCGCGTGTCGTGGCTCAGGAGGGCCGCATGGGGCAAACCTCCTACCTCGCCTACCACTTCATAACCGACCTGTCCAGCGGCGGATACGGGGAGTCGGTGTTCAAGGGAAAGCGGTTGTTCGGCGTGATGCAGTATCATGACCAGACTCGCGCGACCGTGATCCCCGCGGAACTGGTGCGCGCCTATCTGGATGCCTTGAAGAAGAAGCCGTATGGCAGTCGCCCTCAGCTGGGCGTGTGGTGGCAGCAGAACCGATGCCGGGCGCAGTCGGAGCACTTGGGCCTGGCGGGAGAGCCGCGGGGCGTTTTCATTCGAAGAGCTGTGCCCGGCGGCTCCGCTTTCGGTTGCCTGCAGGCAGGCGACGTCCTTCTTGAACTGGACGGACACGGGATCTCTTCGGAAGGCGAATACCGCCATCCCGTGCACGGAATGCTGGACTTCAATCTGATTGTGTCCGATGGCCATGCCGCCGGCGATGCGGTCTCCGCCACGGTGCTGCGCGCCCGACGAGAATGTGAGGTCCGGATTCCGCTTCGGAACAAGCCGACCGCAACCAGCCTTATCCCTTGGCGGCGGGCGAGCCGGCCGCCCCCTTACCTGATAGCGGGTGGCCTGGTCTTCCGGGAACTGGACGCCGAGTATCTGCGGTCCTGGGGAGAAGACTGGCGGGCACGGATCCCGACCCGGCTCAGGGTCTACGAAGGGATGGAGTCGGAGTCGCAGACGCCCGACAGGCGACGCCTGCTTGTGCTCTCGGCGGTGCTCCCGGACGCCTACAACCTGGGGTACCACGGGCTTGCCCAACTGATCGTGGAGCGCGTCAACGGGCTGCAGGTCGATTCCATTGCGGAATTGAACGAGGCGTTCGGCAAACCGCAGGGCGCCTTTCACGTGATTCGCTTTGTCCCCAATTTCTCGCGTAACGAAATAGTCCTCGATGCCGCGGAGTTTGAGCAAGCGACCGAGCGGATCATGAAGAAATACAGCATCCCGGGTCGTATTCGCGTCGCCGTCGAACCGGCCCCTCCGTTGTGATCGAGCACGCACAGAGAGCCGGTGCCATGCGGCCCCGGCCGCCTTGTCGTATTTGCGCCGGGAAGCGCCAAGGCGGGATGTCTTCACTTTGCGGCGATGCAGTAGAGGTGCTTCTTCCCCCGCAGATAGAGTTCGTTCCCCACCATCACGGGCGAGGCCGAGAAGCCGTCGTTGAGCTGGTTGGTCGCCAGCAACTCGAACTGGGGGCCGTGTTTGATGACGACCGCGGTGCCGCGGCGGTCCACGATGTAAATGCGGTCCCGCGCCGCCGTCAGCGAGGCGTAGACGTCTTTGAGCCCTTCGAGCGGCTGAGCGGTGTAGTGCGCCTGCCCGGTCTTGGCCTCCACGCAGGACAGCACGCCCTTGTTCGTTTTCAGGAAGTAGAGGCACCCCTTGTACAGCAGCGGCGAGGGGACGTACGGGGTGTCCTTGTCCTGGCGCCAGAGGACGGCGGCGGAGTCGGTGATGTCGCCTTTGGCCTCAGCCAGCCGGATCGCGCGCAGCGCGGCGCCTCGGAACCCGCTCATGACGTAGACCACGCCGTCGGCGTAGACGGGCGACGGCACCACGTTGCCGGTCATACCGCCGCATTCCCATATCCGCGCGCCGGTGGCCAGGTCGTAGCCGCGGACCCGTTTCGTCGCACTAACGATCACCTGCGGGTTGCCGTCGACCTGCACGACGAGCGGCGTTGCCCATGAGGTGCCCTCGTCGCGGTCGACCTTCCACAGTTGGTCGCCGTTGCGCTTGTTCAACGCGACCAGGAACGACTGGCCTTCCTGGTCCCAGTTGACCACCAGCGTGTCGCCGTACAGAGCGGGCGAACTGCCTTCGCCGAAGGACATCTTGATCTTCATCTTGCCGAGGTCCTTCTGCCACTTCACGTTGCCTTGCATGTCCAGCGCGTACAGGCCGCGCGAGCCGAAGTAGGCGTACAGGCATTCGCCGTCGGTGACGGGCGAGTTGGAGGCGTAGCTGGCCGTCGGCTGCGTGCCTTCGTGCGGGAGTTCTTCGCGCAGCGTGCGCTGCCACACGATCTTGCCGTTCTCGCGATTGAAGGCGAACACGATGAACTTCGTGATGCCCTTCGGCTTCTTGGCCTGCGGCCCGCGACGCCGGCCGCCGCCGGGGCGCTGGCCCTGCGCTGGCTGCGGCGCCTCCGGTTCGGGCGGCGCGCCTTTCTCCGTCTCGACGGCCGTCTGCACGAAGATCAGGTCGCCCCAGACCACCGGCGTCGCGTGGCCGAAACCGGGGATGTCCGCCTTCCATTTCACGTTCTCGCTCTCGCTCCAGCGCAGCGGCGGATCGGCGTCCGGCGCCGCGCCGTCACCGCCCGGTCCCCGCCAGCGGGGCCAGCCGTCCTGCGCGGCGGCACGCAGCATTCCGCAGCCCATACACAGCCCCGCCATCACCACAAGCGATCTTCTCATGATCCGTCGCCCTCCCATGCTGACTCTCGGGGATGACCCAGAACCAGGCACTCCCTCGGATCCCGAGACGCGTTCGCCCCGCGGGCCGTATGGTAATTGACCTGCCGGCGGGGTGCAAGCGGATGTTCTCCACACGGGGGCGAGGCAGTAGGCTTTGTCGATTCCCTGTGGGACGGGCTTTCCAGCCCGTCCCGGTTCCCGTCGGTTCACGATTGTCCGCGACGGGTTTGAAAACCCGTCCTGCCGTGCGGCCCACTCTGTCCTGCCACAGGCGGGCCGGCAGTAAGCTTTCTCGATTCCGCCGCTGCGGCGGGGGGGGGGGGGGGGGGGGG
>JAFGHX010000200.1 GCA_016929905.1 Kiritimatiellia bacterium | reverse complement strand
TGGGGAGGAGAATTCCAGCGGATGAATGGACGGCAGCGGATGGGGAGGAGAATTCCAGCGGATGAATGGACGGCAGCGGATGGGGAGATTTGCTTCCCGTTGGCGACGTTGTTACCGCGATCCGTTACGGTGCATACATCCGCTGGAGACTTTCTCTCCCTATCCGTTGCGGTGCATACATCCGCTGGAGACTTTCTCTCCCTATCCGTTGCGGTGCATACATCCGCTGGAGACCTTCTCTTTTTTTCTGGGCTTCGGACCATTGGGCGGTGAAGGGTGCAACATTCAATCGATAATCGGTTGGTGCCGTTGCGGGTTCGGACGGGGCATTCTCTGCTGCGCGGCAGCATGACGCCGGAGTGTTTGGTGCGGCTGGCGGGGCGTCTGGGATTTTGCCGGCTGGCCTTGACGGACGTGAACAGTCTGGCCGGTGCGCCCGCTTTTTACCGGCTGGCGCGCGAGGCGGGGCTTGAGCCGATCATCGGCGCAGAGCTCCAGGAACACGGCCGAGCCGTAGTCGCCCTTGTCGCCGAGGAGCCGGGCTACGAGAATCTGTGCCGGCTCATCACGCGGATTCATGCCCGTGCGGAGCGCGCGGATGCGGTTGACGATGCGGTCGCGCAACGGCATGCCGTTCCGCTGGTGGCGGATCTGGCTGAGTTGAGCGGCGGGTTGTGCCTGATTGCGCTCGACGGCGAGACGGCGGCTCTGCTTTGTTCGGAGAGGAACGGCCGGGGCCGATTGTGGCTGGGTATCGATCCGGGCGCGGAATCGCATTCACGAACCGGGCGCCTGTTCGATGCGGCGCGCCGGCTGGCGCTTCCGCTCATTGGCACCGGCATGGCGTTTTTCGGGGAGCGGGCCGACTATGCGGTTGTGCGGCTGCTGGCGGCGATTCGACTTGGGCTTACCTACGACGCGGTTCGCGCCGGGCAACTCCCATCCGGGCAGGCTTTTCTTCGCGATCCCGGCCGGTTGAAGGAGGAGCTTGCCGCGTTTCCGGACGCGGTTCGCCACAACGCGGCGGTTGGCGGGCTATGTTCGGCGTTTACGTGGCTTCCGCGCGCACCGGTTTTTCCCGATTTTCCTTGTCCGGACAATCTTTCGGCGCGCGATTTCCTGCGCCGTCTGTGCCGGGATGGGCTGCGGCGGCGTTACGGCTCTATTCCGCCGGAGGCCGCGGAATACCGGTTGGAGAAAGAGCTGGGGCTTATCGAGCGGCTGGGTTTCTGCGAATATTTTCTCGTGGTCTGGGATATCGTCGAGTACGCCCGCCGGCACAATGCGCCGGTTGCCGGCCGGGGAAGCGGCGGCAGCAGTATTGTGGCGTATACGCTGGGCATAACCCATGTCTGCCCGCTTGCTTTCAACATTCCGTTCGAGCGGTTTCTGCACGAAGGGCGGGAAGACTTTCCGGATCTCGATGTCGATTTCTGCTGGCGCATTCGAGACGAGGTTATCGCGTACGTTTTCCGGCGTTGGGGGGAGGAGCGCGTCGCCATGGTCTGCACGCACAACGGGTTCAAGGCGCGGTTGGCGATGCGTGAAACGTTGAAGGCATTCGGGTTTTCTTCGGATCAGATTTCCGGGCTGGAAGCGGGCGATGTACGCTGCGGGCCGTCGGAGGAGCGGCTGTTGGCACTCGGCCGCCGGCTGATCGGGCTGCCGCGCAACCTGTCGGTTCATTGCGGGGGTGTGCTTATCGGGCGCAAGCCGATCTGCGGGTACACACCGGTTCAGCGCGCGGCCAAAGGGGTGCGGATTGCCCAGTATGACAAGGACGGGGCCGAGGCGATCGGGCTCGTCAAATTGGATCTGCTCGGGAACCGGAGCCTTTCGACCATCCGGTACGCCTGCGCGCTTATTGAGGAACGGCATGGGCAGGCTGTTCGGATCGAAGCGTTGCCGCCGGCCGATCCGGCGACGCTGGCCCTGCTGCGGCAGGCGCGGACGCTGGGCTGCAACCAGTTGGAATCGCCGGCGATGCGGCATCTGCTCAAGATGATACAGCCGAAGAGTATCCGGGACGTGATGAAAGTGCTGGCCTTGATCCGGCCGGGCGGCGCCAGTATGGGCATGAAGGAAGTGTTCGTGCGCCGGTTTCGGGGGCTGGACCCGGTCCCGGCCGGTCATCCCCAGGTGGACGGGATCCTTCGCGACACGGTCGGCGTGATGATCTACGAGGACGACGTCACGATGGTCGCCTCGGCCCTGATGGATTCCGCCTTGCCGGCCGCGGACCGGTTCCGGCGGGCGATCCAGAAATGCCATAACGACGCGGAGCGGCTGGCCCTCTCGCGCGAGTTTCTGGGCCGTTGCGCGCGGAACGGGGTCGATCTCGAATACGCCAAAGCCATGTGGCTGCAGATGGCGAAATACAATTCCTATTCGTTCTGCCGCGCGCATGCGGCCAGTTATGGCGTATTGGCTTATGCGATCGCCTGGCTCAAGACGCACTATCCTTTGGAGTTCTGGTGCGGGGCTTTGAACAACAACCAGAGCATGTACCATCCCCGCCTTTACGTGGAACAGGCCAAGCGGGAGGGGATCGCATTCCATCTGCCGGACGTCAATCTGTCGGGTGCGGAGTTCTCCATTCAGGGCCATGTTCTATGGGTGGGGTTCAATTTCATCAAGGGGCTTGGTCCGGGTTCGATCGAGCGGATTCTGGATGCGCGGGGTACGGCCTGTTTCGACGGGTTGAGCGATTTTCTCCTTCGCACGCGGCTTGGTTTTGAGGAGACGCGCGCCCTGATTCAGTGCGGCGCGTTCGACCGGCTGGGCCGCAATCGCCCTTCGCTCATGATGGAGCTGTATGTTTTCCTCAACAGCCGGCCGCGCGGCGCGCTGAGCGGGGCGCGCCTGATGGAAGCCGCTTCGGCCCTTTCCGGGGCGCCGTCCGATTACGAACCGCAGAAGAAATACCTGGACGAACGCCGCATTCTCGGCATAAATGTGCGTGAGCCTCTGATGGCGATTTTTCGGCCGCGTCTGGCGGGCAGGGCGGATATCGACAGCCGTGCCCTGGCCGGAAACGTCGAACGCCGGATCCGGATCGCGGGCGTTCTGGAAGCGCAGCGCCTTATCCGGACGCGGGCCGGCAAGCCGATGTTGTTTCTGACATTCGAGGATGAGCACGGTGTTTTCGAGGTCACCGTCTTGTCCGGCGTGTACGAACGGTTGGGCGGCCCGTTCGGGCGATACGGCCCCTACATCATAACCGGGCGGGTACAGGATCAATACGGGGCGGTTTCGGTGATGGCGGACGACGTACGGATCGTCGAGCCGATGCCGGTTTGCCATTCGGACCCGGAAACGGCAGATGCCGCGCGGCATTCTCCGCCGTGCGGCGCCCCGTTACGGGGCGAACGGGACGAAGAGGCGAAGGTCGTGACGTTGTATTCGCGGCGGACGACATGGACGCATCCCTGTTTGTCCGCGGACGTATGAGGGAGGGACCTCGGCGGTGATCATGCCGGCCACAAAGCAGGGCGCCTGCTACATCGTCGGCACCAGCGGTTACTCGTTCGCCGACTGGGTGGGCGCCTTTTACCCTGCCGGCACGCGCCAGAACGAGATGTTCACGCACTACGTTGCGCATTTCCGGACGGTCGAGATCAACTACACGTTCTACCGCATGCCGGCGGCGCGCACGCTTGAAGCGCTCGCGCGCAAAACCCCGGCCGGCTTCGATTTCTGGGTGAAGCTCAACCAGAAGATCTCGCACGAACGGGAGCGGAACCTGACGCCTGGATTCCTCGACAGCCTCCGTCCGTTGCAGGAGGCCGGCAAGCTGGCGGGTGTGCTGGTCCAGTTCCCCCAGCGTTTCCACCGCACCCCGCCGAACCGCAGGTTCCTCGCCGATCTGGCCGCGGATCTCGAGCGTGTCCCGACGGCCGTAGAATTCCGGCACCACTCCTGGAACGATGAGCGCACGCTGGCCGGCCTGCGTGCCCGCAACATTACGCTGGTCGTGCCCGACGTGCCCGCGTTGCCCGGCCTGTTCAGGATCGGGCCCGTTGCGACGACGCGAATGGGCTATCTGCGGCTGCACTCGCGGGACGGCGAGAAGTGGTACGGCAACTCGACCGAGCGTTATGACTACAGCTACAGCGACGCCGAACTGAACGCGATCCTCGCCGAATGGGCGAAGCTGGGGAAGGAAGTGGACAGGGTCTACGCGTTCTTCAACAATTGTCATGGGGGGCAGGCGGCGCGAAACGCGGAGGCGTTCCGCCGGATTCTGGAACAGATCCAGTGAGGAGACAGCAAGGCTGGAAGAGTTGCCCGCGAAAAGGCGCGTCGCGAAAAGTGCGGTGCAAAGGACTGGTGTGCAGCGCCGGCACCGTTGGCTGGCCCGAGTTGTTGCGGGAATCGAAAGGATTGCCGCGACGCAACAGTGTCACGTTGAGCAAGGCGTCATGCGCGTCGTGGCAATCCTCGATTCCCGCAACGATCGCCTTCAGAGGGGCAGAAGCGCGGACGCAGCAACTTTGAGTTGCTTGCGCCTTCGAACGTGCGGTTATCGCAAACGGTCACAGGGCGCAAGCCGTTCAAAGTTGCTGCACCCTGGTCGGCGTAGCGTTCTGCGTTTCGCGTGCGTTTCGCGACTTTTCGCGGGCAGAGAAAGAGCGTGCAATTGACCAGGGGAGGTCGCTATGCCACCACGTCCGTTGACGACCCGGCAGCGCAGCATTCTGGAATTCATTGGAGCCACGACCCGCCGCACGGGCTATCCCCCGACGGTGCGTGAGATCGCTGCGCGGTTCCGGATCGCATCGCCACGCGGCGTGTCCGATCATCTGCTCGCGCTGGAAAAGAAGGGCCATATCCGGCGTACGGCGGGTAAGTCCCGAGGGATCCGGGTGCTGACCGGAATCGCGGGACAGATTCCGATTGTGGGCCGGATTGCCGCGGGTACCCCGATCACGGCCGTGGAGAACGTGGAGGGGGAGCTGGATATCAACGGTCTTTTCGCAGGGGAGGGGTTGTTCGCCGTCCGAGTGGAGGGCGACAGTATGACGGGCTGCGGCATATGCGACGGGGACTACGTCATCGTGCGCAAGGCCGATACGGTCGACGACGGCGCGATAGGTGTCGCTTACATCGACGGCGAAGCCACGGTGAAGCGCATCTTTCGCAGTGGGAAAGGATACCGTCTGCAGCCCGAGAACAGCAACGTGGCGCCGATCCGGGTCGATGCCGCCGGCGCGGAGTTCAGGATCGGCGGGGCGGTGGTCGGTGTTGTGCGGAAGATGTAAGAGCCGTTCGACGACATTTGAACGGCGCTGCCGGACGCCGGGATGCCGGGATGCGGGGCTGCCGGACCGTGCGGATCACGCGCGGCTGTGCGCCGTCGCGTGATAGGGCTGGACTTCCGCCGCGCACGCGCCCTAGAATCGAGGTGTGCCCCGTGGGTTTTGCGGGACAGCCGGAGGGTATGGAGATGGCCTGGTTTCAGCGGCGGATGAGCAAGCGGCGGTTGGTGGCGCTGCTTGTCATGGCGCTGTTCGTCGCGATGCTGATCTACGGCGCGCGCGTGCAGCGGGTCCGGGTGCATGCGGCCGACGGGCAGACGGTGAAAGAAGAATTGCGAGGCGGCGACCTGATTCGTGCCTCGGTCCGTCAGACGATTGTGCGGGACCCGGAGTCGAAGGTCATCGTGGAGAAGGATGCCCCGGCCGCGGAGTGCCCGACGTGAGTGAATTGAAGAAGCCGGCGGCCCGGCGGGCTGCCCCCCTGTTTCGGCGGCTCGCGCGTCTGAGGTGGAAGGTTCAGGTCTTCTCCTTTGTCGCGTTGAACGCCCTGTGGTTTGAACGGTGGCGGGGATACCGGCTGACCAACGTGTGCTTGCCGATCCTGAATTGCCACGGCTGCCCGGCGGCGGCCACGTATTGTCCCGTTGGGGTCATTGGGGACATGTTGAAGCTGCGCCTTGTCCCTTGGCTTGCGCTCGGCACCTTCGGCGTGGTCGGGCTGTTGTTCGGGCGGCTCTCTTGCGGCTGGGTGTGTCCGTTTGGCGCACTGCAGGACCTGATCGCGACGATACCCATCCCGAAACTGAAGCCGCCGCGCTGGACGCGGTTCATCAAGTATGCCGTCCTGCTGGGAATGGTGATCATTGTCCCGATCGCGATTGGGACCGAGACCAATTGGTTTTTCTGCGGAATCTGTCCGGACGCGACGCTTCTGGCCAACGGGTGGCGTCTGGTTGTGGAGGGCAAGCTGATCGCGGCAAACCGACTGCTGTTTCTTGCTCTCTTCTTGGGCCTTGTCTTATTCGTGAACCGTGGGTTCTGCCGGCTGGTCTGCCCGATCGGGGCCGGCCTGGCGCTCTTCAATCGTGTCAGCCTGTTTTCCATCAAGTTCGACAAGCGGCGCTGCTCCGAGTGCATGCAATGTTTGAGGCGGTGCCCGGTCGAAGAGGGCCCGATGAGGAAACCGCGCGGTGCCGAGTGCATCTACTGCCTGAAATGCATGGGGTGCCAGGCGTTGGATTTCGGCTTTCGGGACGACCACGGCGAGGAGGTGTGAGGCGGACAGTGGGCCGTCAGCCGCGCGCGGCCGTCACAGGCCGGCCGGCGCCTTGATCTCGATGTTCCAGACTTCGCCGTAGAGGACGTCGCCCTTCTTGCCCCAAATCACGGCCTTGTAGGGGCCCGGTTTGGGTACTTCACCGAAGTACCCGCCGCCTCCTCCTCAGGTAGGGCACAACTTGTTGAAGGACATCGTCTTCTTGTCGACGAGGCCACCCTCCGCATCCTGGATGTAGATGTGCGCCGATCCGGGCTCCTGGACGAACACGTCTTTGCCGCCGGACTTCTTCACTTCATAGAAGTAGGCCAAGAGCCGGACAGGAATTCTTCCGGTGCGCGCGACCATCTTCTTCTCGCGGCCTTCGAGGGTTCTGGGCCCGAACGACGCTTCCAAACGGTACCGGCGGTTGGTCTTCTCGTCGGTCCACTCCTTCTTCAGCGACTTCTCTTCTTCCTCGGTCAGCGTGCCACCCGCCGTCTTGTTGGCAAACGAGGGCGTCGGGGCCGGGCCGGACGAATCGCCCAGCGCCGGTGTGCCGAGCTTTCTGGCGAGAATCTGGTCTTCCGAACTCAAGCGGGTGATCGGCACGGCGATTACTTGTTGGTCCGAGGCGCGTTTCAGGTAGACCCGGTCCATCTGCAGTCTCACGAACGAGGCCTCGACGGTGTGCTGCCCGTCGGCAGTGCTTCAGGTGCGGACCCCGGATTCATCGGCGTTCTGTGCCATCGAACAAAGGCCGAGTGCAAGCAGGGCAAGGCACCCGGCGATTCCGAACAGGGCTGATCGGCTCATGCGCTCCTCCTCGACCCCGCTAGCTTGTACCCCAAACGGGCCGGAAGTCAAGGTGAGGCGCGCTTTGCAGCGGCGAAGAAGCGCCGCTGAAGGTGTGGATCGCGTCTTGAGGAGGGGGGCGGGGTCTGATAGAGTGTGGCATCCGGCAAGACCTGTAGCCCAGAGAGAGGAGTTGTCGCATGCCCCGTTTTGTCATCCAGAAGCATCACGCGTCGCGCCTGCACTATGACCTGCGGCTCGAAATGGACGGCGTGCTCAAGAGCTGGGCGGTTCCCAAGCAGCCGTCGGCGGACACGAAGGTCAAGCGCCTGGCGATCCAGGTGGAAGACCACGAGCTGGCCTACATCGATTTCGAGGGCGAGATCACGGAGGGCGAGTATGGGGCCGGGCAGGTGGAGATTTGGGATTCCGGCGAGTACGAGCTGGTGCTGCGCGAGCAGGGCATGCTCCGGTTCCGGCTCGAAGGCAAGCGGATGCGCGGCCCGTGGAAGTTGATTCACACCAAGTACCCGCCGGGGAACCAGTGGCTGCTGATCGCCTCGAAAGACGCGGAGATGGCCGAGTGATCCGATGTTTCAGGTGTCAGGTTTCAGGGCCTCCACGCTGACACCTGACGCCTTCCGTCTCGGGCTCAGAGCCCGATCTGTTCGTGCACCTCGCGCATGCCCATGATGACGTCGGTGAACAGGTCGTCCAGTTCCATGCCGAGCATGTCCGCGCCTTTCGCGATGATCTCGCGGTTTGCGCCGGCGGCGAAGCTTTTCTGTTTCCATTTGTTCCGGACCGATTTGGCCTTCATGTCCATGACGCTCCGCGACGGGCGAACCAGGGCGCAGGCGGTCACGAGCCCCGTCAATTCATCGATCGTATAGAGGACCTTCTCGATGTCGGTCTGCGGTTCAACCTGGTTCTGGATTTCCCAGCCGTGCGACTCGACCGCGCGGATATACTCCTCCGGCCAGCCGTGCTGCTGCAGGATCTCGCGCGTCTTGATGCAGTGCTGTTCCGGGAACTTCTCGTAGTCCAGATCGTGGATCAGGCCGATGATCCCCCATTTCTCCGGATCTTCACCGCGTTTTGCGGCCATATAGCGCATGACGCCCTCCACGGCCAGCGCGTGTTTGATCAGCGCTTCGTTGGTGTTGTATTCCTTCAGCAGTGCCAGGGCTTCATCGCGTGTGGGGGTGTGGGGTGGCATGGGGTGTCTCCTTTGGGGGTAGGTTTCAGGTTTCAGGTTTCAGGTGTCAGGTGTCAGGATCCTCCGGGGGCCAGCCGATATCGGTGAGTTCCTCCGAAGTGGCATAGCGCTCGGATTCCTCCTCAACCGTCCAGCGCCGGTCTTTCTCCGGGAGCTTTCGCTCCAGCGTTTTCTCTAAGCCGTTGAGCATACGGATGCACTCCTCCTCCACTCCCCCATCACCCCAAACAACACCTTCAACGTCTTGAGGTTGTCCCGCCCGGAGGTGGGCGGTTCGGCGCCGGTGGTGATGGCGTTGTGCAGGTCGTCGAGCAGGCAGAGGTCGCCGGAGCGGCCCTTGGCGTCGGGTCCGAGCACGATCTCGCGCTTCTGGCCCTTCTCGGCGACCTGCCACACCTGGCGTTCGTTGTCGACGATGAGGTCGCCCTTTTCGAAGGCGAACCGCCAGATGCCGTCGTAGGACGAGATTTCGCCCTGTGCGTCGTAACTGGCCTGATAGCTGACGAGCACGCCGTCGGCGCAGCGCATCAGGATGTGGCAGATGGCGGGGTTCTCCCATTTGCTCCACGGCACGCGCTGGTGGCGGCTGATCGTTTCGTCGATCGCGGCGGGCAAGACGGAAACGAGCCAGTCCAGGTGGTGTACGCTCTGGGTGAACAGGACGGGAAAGGGCATGTCGGCTTCACGTTCGCCGTGCGGCGGGCGGAACCGGTGGAAGGACCCTTCGACGGTGGCGAGCCGGCCGAGCCGCTGGTCGCGGATCGCCTCGGCGATGAATTGGCTGGCAGGCGTATAGCGGTAGTTCTGAACGACTTCGACCACGCGCTTCTTCTCGCCAGCGAGCTTCACGAGTTCCTCGGCCTGGCCGATGTCCATGGTGAACGGTTTCTCGGTGAGGCAGTGCAGGCCGGCCAGCAGCGCGTCCTTGGTGAGCGCGTAGTGGAACTTGTGCGACACGACCACGACGGCGATTTCGTAGGCGCCGGAGGCAAGCGCCGTGTTGTGATCGCTGTGCCGGCGTTCGGGCGGGATCTGGAATTCGGCCGCGGCCGCCGCCAGCGTGTCCGGATCGATGTCCGCCAGGCCGGTCAGCTCGAATTCCGGGTGGGCTTGCACGGCTTTGGCCCAACTCTTCCCCCGGCCGCGCAATCCGATGACGAGCGTATGGTGCATGAAGGTTTCCCCCAAGATTGGCGAAAGGAGGATTGTGGCATTGTCGGCGGCGAGGGGCAAGCCATTACATGGCAGCCCGAAGCCTGGCCGGCGCTTGGGCCTTCGCGAAGGCGCTACGGCGGACACCGCCGTTGAAGCTCACGGCACTTTCCGACCGGAAGAATCGACATGCGCCCAGAGTGCGGGGCGGCACGCGAATGCGTTTGCGTTCGGCGTGCGGGTGCAGTATGCGTAAGCCGTCAATGTTGGCGGCGGGAGGGCGCGGCCGATGCCGGATGGGATCGACAGAGGCGGGACAACGGGCGCGGAGGGCGAAGAGGAACGGACGAGCTTCGAGCCGGACGCGAAGAGCGACATTTACGCGCTGGGCCTGATCGCGTTCAAGCTGCTGACCGGCCGCGATCCCGGAACGCGGTCGCCATCGCGGATCGACGGGACTTTGGCCCCGGGCTGGGATGACTTGGTGGCGGACGCATTGGAGGCGGCGCGCGGCGCGCGGCTCGAGAGCGCGGCCATGTTCGCCGAACGGTTGGAGAACATGGGCGTCGAGCTGAGCACGGGGGCGGGCGCCAGTGCGAGCGGTGCGCGCGCGAGCGCGCGCTCAAGCGCGGTTGTCGAACCTGCATTCACGACCGGCGAGCAGTCCTCGCTCACGCTCGATCTGGGCGGCGGCGTGGAACTGGAGTTGGCGTGGCTACCGCCCGGCAGCTTCGAGATGGGCAGCCCGGACTCGGAGGAGGAGCGTGCGTCCTTTGAAGGGCCCGTGCATCGCGTCACGTTCGAGCATGGGTTCTGGATGGGGCGGCACGCGGTGACCCAGCGGCAGTATGAGCGGGTGGTGGGCAAGAACCCGTCGCATTTCAAGAAGGCCGGGCCGGACGCGCCCGTCGAGCAGGTGAGCTGGCACGAGGCGAGTGAGTTCTGCGGGAAAGTCGAGCAGACGTGTGGGCAGCAGCTTCCGCCCGGTGGATATGTGCGGCTGCCCAGCGAGGCGGAATGGGAGTACGCGTGCCGCGCGGGTACGACGACCCCGTTCCACTACGGCAGCCGGTTGGACTCGCGCATGGCGAATTTCAACGGGGACTATCCATACGGAAACGCCCCGACCGGAGTGTTCCGCCAGACGACCGTTCAGGTCGGCTCGTTCGAACCAAACGCCCGGGGCTTGTACGACATGCATGGCAACGTGTGGGAGTGGTGCGAGGACTTCTGGCACGCTGACTATACCGGCGCCCCGGCCGACGGTGCGCCGTGGACGAGCGGAGGCGACAGCGCTCGGCGCGTGTTGCGGGGCGGTTCGTGGAGCTTCGACGCGCGCTACTGCCGATCAGCAAGTCGCGACTGGCACGGCGCAGCGTACCGGTACAATATCCGCGGGTTTCGGATGGTGGTGGTTGGAGGTATGCGTTGAGCGTAGGAATGGTGGTGCTGACTGCTGGGCTGCTGACGTTGTGATTTCTGGGCTTCTGAGTTCTGATGTTCTTTCGCGACCGGCGCGGAGCGCCGGTCGCGCGGACTTTCTTGCTTCCGTTTCATCTTCCCGGTAGCGCAGGCATTCCTGCCTGCGCGTCCAAGGCATTTGCCTCACTCAAGACCAGGCGAGAGCCCGCCGTTTACTCGCCTGCACGCGAGGCTGGCGAGTGAGTTGGCGGGCGGCTCGGCACCGCCTCGCCCTCCATCGGGCCTTGTGCGAACGGACTGGAGGGCGAATCTGTGGTGAGTCGCCTTCGGGGGCGGCTGGCGAGCGAGTTGGCGGGCAGCTCGGCGCAGCCTCGTCCTCCATGGGGCCTTGTGCGAACGGGCTGGAGGGCGAACCTGTGGTGAGCCGCTTCAACGGGGGACTTGCACAGCGGGCATCGGGGGGGCGGCAAGCGATGAGGGTTCCACCTTTTTTGCTACAGGAATGCGGAGTCACCGTGTATCATGTAGGACATGCCGACCCGGGCCGCTTCTTTCCGGGCCTTCGGCGGTACGGGATTGGGGGTTGGAGGCGGATACCGCAGCCATGGACTCACTTGACCTGGACGAGACGATGGAACGACCCTCGGACGCGGGGCCAGCGGGCGCATTGAAGCCCGGTGCGGAACTGGGTCAGTACCGCGTGATCCGTCTGCTCGGCCGCGGGGGGATGGGTGAGGTGTATGAGGTTGAGCACACGACGCTCGAGTTGCACTATGCGTTGAAGTTGCTGCCCGAAGAGTTCGCGGCGCGCGCCGGTTCGCTCGACCGGTTCCGGCGCGAGGCGAAAGTGATGGCCAAGCTGCAGCACCCGCATATCGTGCAGGTGGACGATTTCGGTGAGTCGAACGGCCGGTACTGGCTCAGAATGGAGCGGGTGGGCGGATTGACGATCCCACTTCGCCCTTCGGGCTGCGCGGGACAGGTTGACGATCCCACTTCGCCCTCCGGGCTACGAGGGACAGGTTGTCTGGCGATTGAAGAGAAGCCCGTGAGTTTGCAGGACTATGCGGAGGCACAGGGCGGGCGGATCGCGCAGGACGAGCTGCTGGGCATCTTGACACAGGTGGTGGAGGGGCTTGCGTACGCGCACGAGCATGGCGCGATTCATCGCGATTTGAAACCGTCGAACATCCTGCTCGCGGGTGAGGCCCCAATGGGGATTCAGGCGAAGATAGCCGATTTCGGGCTGGTTCGGCTGGTGGGCGAGGAATGGGTGCGCAGCCAGGCCGAGGTCTCCGTACGGCTCTCCATGAGCATGGGCGACGAACGCACGATGGCCGGCGCGGATGCGGCGGCGGGCGGCGCGAGCACGCGCGCGATGCTGGGCACGTACGAGTACATGAGCCCGGAGCAGAAACAGGGCATCGACGCGGACGAGCGCAGCGATGTGTATGCGCTGGGGCTGATGACCTACCGGTTGCTGACCGGGCGCGGGTTGGGGATGAAGACGCCGTCGCAGGTCGACTCTTCCCTCGCGCCGGAATGGGACGCATTTGTGAGGAAGGCTTTGGAGGAAGAGCCCGGCGAGCGTTATGCGTCTGCCGTGGAGATGGGCGAGGGATTGAACGCCGTGCGCGCGGCGTTGTACGGGGCGCAAGCGCGGGCTGCGACCGCCGAACGCGAGGCGCGAAATCCGCCGCCGGTGCCGGCTGCCGCGCCTGCGCCGGCACCGGCGGTGTCGGCGCCTGTCGCCGCGCGCGCTCAGGCTCCGGAACCGCTGCCCAGGCCGTCTGTAGAGGCGGGGCAGGCGGCGCCGGCTCAGCCGGAGAGCGGGCGGCGTTCACGGCGGCTGAACCGGGCCAAGTACTTCTGGTTGTCGCTGACGGTGCATCTCATTTTCGCCGTGGCGGCGCGGGCATTCCGGGAAGGGGCGCAGGTGTTCCTGCTGCTCGGCGCGGCGGCCCAGTTTGTGTTGGCCGCCGGCCGGCTGCACGACCTGAACCGGCCGGGGCTTCAATGTCTGCTGCTCCTGCTGCCGTTCTACAATATCTACCTGGAGGTCGTGCTGCTGTTGAGGCGTGGGACCAAGGGTCCGAACCGGTATGGGCCGGACCCGCTCGGCGCGGCGGCTCGGGTTCGTGTGGCGGCGCCGGGCCAATGGCGGTTGTCGGGCAGCTCGACCCTGCGATGGTTGGTGTTGGTGTTTGTGCCTGTGGGGGTGGTCGAGGTCGCACAATGGCATGTCTTCGGCGGATACTGGCTTTGGGGCAGCGGCATGGTGGGGGCGCTTGCGGGTTGCGCGATCGGGCTCGTTGGCCTGCGCGGCTTGCGCGGGTTCGGAATCCGGCACATGGTGTTCATGATGGCCGGGTGGGCTGGCGTCAGTCTTCTGGCCGGTCTGGCGGGCGGCAGGGCTTTCGGCTGGGCGTGGCGCGAGTTCGGCCATGTCTCGGGCAACCTGCAGCAGCAGATGGCGATGGCCGTTTCGCGCCTGTTGCGCGCCGGCGTGGTGGGCCTGTTTGGCGGGGTGGTGACGGGACTGGCGTTCGGACTGGGGGATCCGGCCTTGCGGGGGCGGCGCGTCGGCGCGATGGCGCGCCGCTGGGCAATCGCGGTCATCTTGAGCCATGGTCTGTACCCGGCGCTCTACTCGCCGCTTGTGCTCTTCCTTGACAAGGAGATGGGCGTGAGTATCGGTTTCTGCCGGTTCCTCCATTCGGCGTTCGGCGTCGCGAGTTGGCCGTTGCTCGGCCTGGTTGGCGGCTGGCTGACTCTGGGGGTGCTGAGGAAGGCGGGTGTACTCGGCCCGAATGCCGGAAGCGAATCCTCATGAACGATGCGCCGACAGCCGGGACGCCTGAACACGACCGCGCGCCGCGCGTGCTTCAGCCTGGCCACACGCTCGGGCAGTACAGGATCGTCCGGCTGCTGGGCCGCGGCGGGATGGGCGAGGTCTACGAGGCGGAGCATCAGGTGCTGGGCTTGAATTATGCGCTCAAGTTGCTCCCGTCCGACTTCGCGGCCCGGCCCGGGGCGTTGGAGCGTTTTCAACGCGAAGCCAGAGTCATGGCCCAGCTTCAGCATCCGAACATTCTGCGCGTCGACGAGTTCGGGGGGAATGACGGGCGTTACTGGCTGAGAATGGAGCTGGCGACCGGATTGCCGATTGACGAGAAGCCCGTCAGTCTGCAGGACTACGCGGATGCGTTGGGCGGGCGGGTGCCTCAGGACGAGTTACTGAAGATCCTCACGCAGGTTGTCGGGGGGTTGGCCTATGCGCATGCGCACGGCGCGATTCATCGTGACCTGAAACCATCCAACATCCTGCTGGCGGGGTGCGACGCGGCCGGGATTGAGGCGAAAATAGCGGATTTCGGGCTGGTGCGGCTGGTGGGCGAGGAGTGGGTACGCAGCCGGGCCGAAGTCTCCGTACAGATGTCGATGGGCCTTGGCCAAGGCGATGGCCCGCAGGTGAGCCTGGGTGAGGCGCGCACCCTGGGCGGGCCCGACGCGGCAGGTGGAGGTGGGAGCAGCACGCGCGCGATGCTTGGCACCTACGCGTACATGAGCCCGGAGCAGAAGAAGGGTGAGGACGCCGACGAACGGAGCGATCTGTACGCCGTAGGGCTGATGGCATTCCGGCTGCTGACGGGTCAGTCGGACTTCAGCTTCGAACTCCCGAGCGAGTTGGACGGCGGTTTGGTTCCGGAATGGGACGCCTTTGTGAAGGAGACGCTCCGCCCGGACCGTGGCAGGCGGGTGGCCGATGCCGGGTCCGCCGCCGCGCTGCTGGGGACGGTGCGGGCGGCGATGGCCCGTTCACCGGCCGAGCCGGCGGTGAGGAGGACGCCAAGGCCGAAGAGACCGGCTGCTGAAAAGAAGCTTGCCAAGTCGCACCCGGCCGCGGAAGAAAAGAGGCGGGACGCGAAAACCGGGTCCCCGCCGTTGCCGAAGGCGGCTGCAAAGAGGGCGGAGGCCGTGCCGTCGGGTCCGCCGCTCCCGTCCGCGGCGGACCTTGCCGCGTACGCCGAGGCCGGCTATGCCGACTTGCAGGGGCTGGCTGAGGGGAGTGCGGAGGCACAGCAGCGGCAGAGGGCGGCGGTGGCCGGCCTGGGTCTGCCGTTGGAGGTCGAGAACAGAGCCGTGGGCGTCCGGTTCCGACTCGTTCCTCCCGGCACGCTGCTCTCGCCGCAGCAGAAAGAGGTGAGGATCAGCAGCGCTTTCTACATGGGCATTTTCGAGATCACGCAAGGGCAGTGGGAAGAGGTGATGGGCGGGAACCCGTCGATGCATGCGAAGGCGGGCCGCGATGCCCCGGTCGAGACGGTGGACTGGGGCGAGTGCTGCGAATTCTGCGAGAAACTCTGCCGCCTGGCGGACGTGCCGTTGGGAACGTACCGGTTGCCGACGGAGGCGGAGTGGGAGCACGCGTGTCGCGCGGGCACCCGGTTGCGCTACTACACGGGGAAGCGGAAGTCCGACTTGAAGCGTGCGGCGGCGTTCGGCGGGTGGTTCAAGGGGCCGCGGCCGGTGGGACAGCTTGCCCCCAACGCGTGGGGCCTGTACGACATGCTCGGCAATGTGGCGGAGTGGTGCAGCGACTGGTACGCCGAACCCGCGGCCGGGCCCGCGACCGATCCGACCGGTCCGAAGCAGGGCACCCATCGCGTAGCGCGGGGCGGCGGGTGGCTGGACATCGCATGGGGTTGCGAAGTGACGGCTCGGTTCAAACACAAGCCGGGGCACAAGAACCAGGACTTGGGCCTGCGTGTGGTGCGGGTGCTGCCGGAACAGGCGTGATGGCGGCTCGACACGGACTGACACGGACGGGCATGGACTGGAGGAGAAAGCGTTTGTGTCGGGGCGGCTGCTGGGGGGGCAATGAGGCATGCCTGATGCGCTTGACATGGACGGGACGGTGGTTTCGCCGGGGGAAGAGGGGCGCGCAACGCTCGAGCCGGGCGGGATGCTTGGCCAATACCGTATCCTGCGTCTGCTGGGTCGCGGCGGGATGGGCGAGGTATACGAGGTCGAGCACACGACCCTCGAGCTGCGCTATGCGCTCAAGCTGTTGCCGCCCGACTTCGCCGTGCGGCCCGGTGCGCTGGAGCGGTTCAGGCGCGAGGCGAAAGTGATGGCGAAGCTGCAGCACCGCCACATCGTGCGCGTCGACGATTTCGGGGATACCGACGGGCGGTATTGGCTGCGGATGGAGCTGGTAGGCGGATTGACGATTGACGATCGCCGATTGTCGATTGAGGGGAAGCCTGTCAGCTTGCAGGAATACGCGGAGGCACAGCGCGGGCGACTGCCCCAGAACGAGTTGCTGGAGCTGCTGAGACAGGTGCTCGCCGGACTGGCCTACGCGCACGAGCACGGCGCGATCCACCGCGACCTGAAGCCGTCCAACATCCTGCTGGCGAGCCATGCCGCGGGCGGGATCGAGGCGAAGATAGCCGATTTCGGATTGGTGCGGCTTGTCGGCGAGGAATGGGTCCGCAGTCAGGCCGAGGTCTCGGTGCGGCTCTCCATGGGCCTTCGCCCAGGCTATGGCCCACAGGTGAGCCTCGGCGACGAGCGGACGATGGCCGGCGCAGATACGGCGGAGGGTGGCGCCAGCACGCGCGCGATGCTGGGCACCTACGAGTACATGAGCCCGGAACAGAAGCTTGGCGAGGAGGCGGACCAGCGCAGCGATCTGTACGCGCTTGGCCTCATGACATACCGGCTGCTTACCGGCCGGCGCGAGCTGAGCTTCAACCTGCCCAGCCAGATCGATTCCGCGTTGGTGCCGCAGTGGGACGCGGTGGTGCGCAAGGCGGTTGAGCCGGTCGCCGCCGAACGGTATGCGTCCTGCGCCGAGTTCGGGACGGCACTGGACGACGTGGCCCGCGCGCTCGGCGGCGCGGACCGGGCGCCCGCGGCCAAGGCGACGAAGGACGCCCGCCCGGCGGCGAAGCGACCGCCTCCCATTCCGACGGCGAAGCCGAAGCCGGCCCCGGCCGCCGTGTGTTCGGCCTGCGGTGCGGCGGTGCACAAGGGCGACAAATTCTGCACGGCGTGTGGGATGGCGCTGAAAGATGTGCGCACGTGTTCGAAGTGCGGGAAGGCCGTGCAGGCGGCGGACAAGTTCTGCATTCACTGCGGAGGAACGCTGGGCGAGAAGTAGGGACGGGGACCGGTCTTGCCATTGGGTCCTCACGCTGTGGCATCGATTTGTGGTCGGCGGTACGGAGGACAGGGGATGATGGCGATGATGAGGGTGCCGGGGTTCTGCGAATTGCTGGTACTGCTGCTCGTGTTGGCTGTTGTTCCTGTGGTGGTGGTCGTGCTCAGACGCCGGCGCCGATCGGGTGCCGGCGGGACGTGCGCCTCCTGCGGTGCGCGGCTTCGGCCCGGGTCGCGTTTCTGCCATGAGTGCGGCGCGGACCGGGGGTGAGTACGATCCCGGAGGGAGACGGATGAGTGTCGGGTTGGACAACGAAGTGCTCCTGGTATGTCTTATCCTGGCGGCGGTGGTCGTCGTCCCGCTGTTGATCATCTTCCTGCTGGTGCGCTGGCTGGTGAGGCGCCGCACGCCGCGCGCGCCGAAGGCCTGCCCGGCCTGCGGCGCGGCGTTTCGGCCGGGTGCGCGTTTCTGCCACGAATGCGGCGCGCTGCGCGAGATGGCGGCGGAGGATACTCCGGCGCGGAAGCCTCACGCCAGGGCGAAGTGGCTGGTCGGTGTGCTGATCGTGTTGCTGGCGATCATGTTCCTGGCGGTCGGCCTGCCGGCGTACGACCGTGCGCGAACGGAGAGCGTGCGGACTCGATGCATCGGCAATCTTCGGCAAATTGCCGTCGCAAAAGAGCAGTGGGCGGTGGAGCAGAACAAAGTCGCGTTGGATACGCCGAGTGCCTCGGATCTCGCCTGCTACATCAAAGGCGGCACACGCCACTGCTGGTGCCCCGCGGCGCGGACCCGGTCTTTCGCGAGTTCATATCGGATCAATCCGGTCGGGGTCGACCCGGAGTGCAAGGTCGCGAAGCGGAAAGGGCACCGGCTGTAGCGAGGAACGGCCCGGGAGCAGGCAGGTGCCGGCGGCCATCGTGTGCGCCTCGGGACAACGGGGAAGCCTTGGGCGAAGGCGCGTTTTCGAGCAAGTTCTCGAGCAAGTTTCAGAACCTGGCTTCCTGGAACGCCTCGTATTTCTGCATGAGCTTGGGCGTGACGGAGGAGGGGATGGTCTTGAAGGCCGATTCCAGGTCGGCGCCGCGCAGGACGGGTTCGAGATTTTCCTTCACGCTCCGGCTGAGGCAGGCGCGTTTGGCGGCATTGATGATGCCGACGATATCGCTGCCGGTGTAGCCGTCGAAGCGGGCGGCCCACTGCTCGGGGGTAAGTCCTTCCTCGCACTGCACGTCGTGCAGGTGCATGCGCAGGATGCCGAGCCGGGCGGGCATGTCCGGCAGCCCGATGAAGATCTTGGCGTCGAACCGGCCCGTACGGAACACGGCCGGGTCGATATCCCAGGGCAAGTTGGTGGCGCCGAGCAGGAGCAGAATATTCTCGCTTTCCTCGAACCCGCCGATTTCGGCGAGGAACTGGGTGACGATTCGGTTGTCGACCACGGAATTCCCGCCGCGTTTCGGGAGCAACCCCTCGACTTCGTCCAGGAAGAGGACGGCGACGGGGTTGTTGCGGGCGGCTTGAATCAGCTTGCGCAGCCGCTGTTCCGATTCCCCGTGCCATTTCGAGCGGATCTGGGCGCCGGACGCATAGTAGAACGCGGCGTCCAATTCGTTGGCGATCGCCTTGCCGAGCATGGTCTTCCCGTTGCCGGGCGGGCCGAACAGGAGCACCCCGCCGCCGGGTTTCAGCCCGAGGCTGCGCGCCTTCTCGGGCTGTCTGAGCGGATAGACGACCATTTCGCGGATCGACAGCTTGGCCTGTTCCATGCCGGCGATCATATCGAAGGTGATGTTCGGCTTGGCGGTGACGAGCCAGTCTTCGTCGGGGGCGTCGCCTTTTTCGTCGGTGATCGGGCCCGATCCCTTCCCGGCGCCTCGCGTCTTCTTGGGCGGCTCTTTCTTGAGCCGTTCGGCGATCTCCAACCAGCCTTCGGCATCTTCGATGTAGCGCCCCGCGATGTGGCCTTCGCACTGGCTGGCGAGCGCGTAGGCGAATTCCGCCGCCTTTGCAGCGTGGAAGACGGCGTCTCCGTACTGCTCGGCGCGGATGGCCGCCTCGCACTTACCTTCGTGCTCCTGTTTCTTTTCCAGCAGGAAACTCATTCGCGCGGGTCCGTGTTTCTCACTTGTTGTCGAGCAGTTTCTTGACGCGTTCCTGGCCGGACTTGATGCGGTCGTCGATTTCCGCGTTCACGCGTTCGGTGGCGGCGCCGCCGACTTCGACGGCGGCTTCCTGCTCGAGCTGCTGGCTGAGTTCGTCGACGGACGGGATCCGATCCTCGAGCGCGCCGGCGGCCCCGTCCATTTCCTTCTCGTAGAGTTTCGACCAGAACCGGTCCGAATCCATCTGCTCGCCGAGCAGGTCCTGCGCGGTTTCGAAGACGTCGGCCACGTTTTCCGGGTCGATCTTGACCACCTTGTTGATGGCGCCGAGCGCCTGCGAGAACTCCTGGTCGGACTGCGCCATTTCCATCTTGGTCATGTACTGCTCGAAGACCCAGCGTTTCTGCTCGAGCTTGGTCATCAGCACCTGTGCGGCCCGATAGCTGGTGAGCAGGCGCTGTGCCTTGGCCTTCTCGCCGGCCTTGAGCGCCTGGCGGGCCTCGTCCCATTGCTTCTTGGCCTCACGATCCATCTGCTTCGCGCGGTCCTTGACGTTTTCGATGGCGTTCTCCGCATCGCGGAACGCGCGGCGGCGTTCACGCCGTTCCTGCTTCCTGCGACCGTCCTTTGACATGAAGAGCCTTGCCATAGTTCTGCTCCTTTGCGGTTAAGTGATGTGCGCGGCACGCGGGCGCCCCGTCGCGGGTCAGTCCGTGCTCTCCTTTTCGGGTTCGGCCGGAGTCTTGGGTTCCTTACGCTTCGGTGTCTCCTCCGCATCGAAGCCCGCGAGTTCCTTATCGAGCGAGGAGGCCGCGGCTTCGCCGTCGAACTCGCCCAGTTCCGCCCAGAGGTCCTCTTTGTCCGACTCGCGTTCCCGGCGCCGGCCGGCCTTTTCGAGGTCGCGCGTGGCGTCGGCGACGGCTTCGGCCTCCGCGACTTTGTCCTCGATCTCGTCGGTGATATCGTCGATGGCGATTTCGGAGATACCGCGCATGCCGTAGGCCATGATTTCGCCGAGCCGGCCTTTGACCGTGGACAGGACGCGTTCGTTTTCGAGATAGACGTCGAGCTGCCGTTCAGCCGCCTTATACTCGGCCAGCCGGCTTCTGAGCTCTTTCTCGAGGATGCGTTGCCGGGCCTTAGGCGCGGCGGCGAACGCCTTCTTCTTCTCGGCGATTTCCCTGAAGAGCCGCTCAACCCTGGCGGAGGCCTCCTCCCGCTGCTGGCGGTTCGTGCCCACGGATTCTTCGAGGGTATTGAGCATGGCCTGCGGCGAGCGGTCTTTCTTGAGTCGCTTCAGCAGCGAGGCGGCGCCAATCCCCATTTTCTTCACCAGCCGCAGGGCCTCCTTCATGGCACTCTTGGCGTTGGCGGCGCTTACCGCCTGCCCCGCCGGCTGTGGCGGGGCGGCCGACTTGTCTTCGGGTTCCGTCATGGTTTCTTTCCTCTGTTCCGTTTCGCGCTCGGACTCATGCTCGGGCTCGGCGCCGGCGTGCGGCACGGGCGAGGAGACGCGGTCCGAGGCCGCTTCCTGGTAGCCATGTTCCCTGCAGCGATGGTTGCTACGCCGCCAGTGTAGGGAACAGAACGCGCAATTGCAACCGGCTTCCTCACAACGCCCGGCGACGGCATAGCGGTTCGGCAGGTCTTTCCCGCAAATGGTGCAGTTTTCCATGCGAATCTGATCTTCTTCCGAACTCGCGCGCGAGTTCAGGCACGGGTCAGAACTCCTGTTTGAAACCGGCCTCCACGAACGGCATGCTCATCGTCTCGTCGAAATCGCTGCCCTTCATCTGGTGGTAGCGGTAGCCGCCGGCGGCGTAGATGCAGGAGTCGCCGGCGCCGGTGGCCACTTCGGCCGCATAGGCCAGGCCCGCTTCGTAGGCCCAGAGGAACCCGGCGCCGGACGCGTCTTCGACGTCGGTCGAGACTCTGACGGGAACGAAGCGCGTATTGGCGAAGACAAACAGGGGGCTGTCGCCCAACGGAGCGTCGACGGTGACGCCGCCGCCGAACCCCGCGACGGTGGTCGTCACCTTCTCGCCGATGTCGGGGTCGGCGGAGGCGTCGTAGTCGCCCCACATGTACCGGAAATCGGCGAACACGCCGAACAGCGGCGCCACGTAGTAGAACAGCATGACTTCCGCGTCCGCGCGGTCGAGGGCCCCCATCTGGCCGTAGAGCCCGTCGACTCCGACGGCCACGTTCTCGTCGTCGCCGAGCCGGAACAGGAATGTCGGCCCGAACATCGTGCCGTTCTCGCTCTCGCTGCCGCCGTACAGATCGCTTTCGCGCCAGGACGCGACCGCGGCGCGGAACCCGAATGAGGATGACGCGGCTGTCCCATCCTGTGCCCAACTCACCAACATGGCGGCCGCAGCGAGCAGTGCTCCGATCTGTTTCATAGATCTTCCCTCCCTCTTCCGTCGGTCAGTCCGTGTTCGTCCGTGTGTGTCCGTGTCAGTCCGTGTCAGTCCGTGTATCTGTCCGTGTCGGCCCCGCCGCTCACCGCGGGCGAGCCATCTTCTTGGCGATCGACCTGAGAAAGCCCAGCACGATGAGCAGCACGATCAGCGCGACGACGGCGAGCGCGAGCGCGACCTTGTAGTAGATCAGCAGGTCTTTCACGGCCATGACCGATTCGCCTTCGGCGATGCCGCCGGCGATCTGGGTGCGCGTATCGACCTTGGCCAGGTGCAGCGTGAACCGGATTCGGGCGCGGAGCCAGTCGCCGTCGGTGCTCCGGATGCGGCCGAGCAGGATGGCGTCGGCCCCTTTCGCGGTTTCGGGCAGCGTGAAGGAGTCGCGCAGTTCCTTCCACTTGATGGAGGCCTTGTCCATGATGTCGCCGAACCCGGCATCGGGATCCGTGCGGGCCAGTTCGTCCTCGATGGCCATCCATTCCTTGCCGCTGAGGATGACGACGTGGAACCGTTTCAGTTGTGTCAGCTTCTCCGCCAGCAGCGCGGTGAAATCGCGATTGTCGCCGGCGAGCGGGAGGATGCCGATATACTGGACTTCCTCGGTGTGCGGCGCCTTCTGCAGGCTTTCGATCCAGGTGTCGAACGCGTTCTCGGCCGCCAGGTCGATGTTGCGTTCGACGATTCCGCCCTTGGGCGCGGAGATGGCGGCCAGGGCCGGCCCGGCCAGGAGAACGATTGTCGTCAGGACCGCGATCAGTCTACCTGTCTGCTTCTGCATCGTCCTTTCCTCCTCTGTAAGAGAGTCCCCGTCTGTGTCGATCCGTGCCTGACCCCTACTTGAAGTGCAGCATCCGTTTCTTGAGCGCCTCGACGGTGCCGGGCGTGTAATGGGACATTTGGGTCTTGATGCCGATATGCTGCGTGACGAGCGCGGCGATGTCGGACTCGTGTTTGAGCCCGTAGATGACCTCGTAGGTCGCCGTCTTCGTCTCTTTGTCCCATTCGAGCAGTTCGACATAGCTGACCGCGGGCTGGCTCTCCAGCTTGTTTTGAATGCCGAGCGCGTCCTGCATGGATCGGACGTTGTTGATGACCAGCCCGGCCCAGAGCAGGTCGTCGCTCTTCTGGTAGAGCTTCTCGATGAGCTCGGCGCAGAGGGCTTCGGACAGGCTGCTGAGCGCGAGCCGGCCCGCGCGCTCGTCATCCTGGTGGCGCGGGCCCATTTTTTCGACGCGCGAGGCGGCCAAGAGCGTGCCGTCCCGGCCGCGGACGGCTTTCACGTCGGCTTGGGCGCGGAACTTGGAGAATCGGCCGGTCGAGTTGACGAACTTGCTCGTGGCGTCGAGCGCGACGACCAGTTGCGCCTGGGTCTTGCGCGAGAGCTCGGCCACGCTTCCCTTCGCGGGGGGCGGCCCGACGAACATGCGGAAATCGCGCCGGGCGAACTCCTCCTGCAAGGCCTGGCCGATCTCGTCCGCCTGTACCGTGCGGCCGTCGCGCATCACGATGGTCTCCCGCGGCAGGATGACGGTCCGCAGTTTTCCGAACGTGAGGAGTTGGCCGTTCATTTCCGCCGGCATCTCGGGCAGTTGCGTGATGGCCGTGCGCGGCTCCGGTTGCGGCAGCGGGCCGGGCTTGACGCATCCCACGCAGGCGGCGGCGAGGCTTGCCGCGACAGCCGTCTTGAGAATCGTGCATCCGTTCATGTCGTCTCCTTCCCTTTCCCGGGGCTACAGCCCCACCTGTTGATAGGTCTCCACACGCATGTCGTTGCTGCCCATCTGCACGGTTTCGCCCGGCGTGAGCCAGGAGTCGGTTTCCTTCTGCTTGCACGCGAACGCCTGCCGGCTGCGGCAGAGGACCACGTCGCCGAACGACTCGTGCACGAGAGCCATGGGGCAGCACCGCCATATCACCACGAAGATTTCCTGCTGTCGGAGCCCGTCGCAGCGGTGCAGGATCAGGCAGCCGGGCGCGTCTGCCGGGCACGGCTGAGCCGGCAGGCGGCATTTCTGCCGCTGTGCGCTGTCGCAGGCCCACAGGTAGCTCTGGAACGTAAAGGCCTGGGGGTCGTTCTCGTCTTCGCCGGCCAGGGCGACGGTCCCGTGCGTATTGGGGAGCAGGGCGGAGCTTTGTCCCCGCGGCACACGCGTCTTGTTGACCCACACGCCGAACGAACTGGGTCTTCGCACCTTCTTTTCGGGGTCGTAGGCTTCGTCGGTGACCCAGCACCGTTCGCCTTCGAGTCCGATTTCGCAGTGGTATCGGGAGAGTTTCTCATTGCTCTTCTTGTCGGCGCGCGCATCGGGCCCGCAGACGCGCGTGACCAGATCGCATCCCCGGTTCCGGCCGAGTGTGAGTTTGGTGTCGCTCAGCAGGTGCACGCGCAGGTCGTTGCCGGCCAGGGTGAGCCGTTGCCGTTGAGCTCTGGCGGGCGGGGGGGCGAGATGCGACTCGCGGGCGGCGACGTCGTCGCACGGCACGAGCACGAGCGGGAGCGGCGCCCAGACGGGCACGAGCTTGAGCCCGCGGAGCTGGTCGGCTCGCGATTCCGGGGTCTTGGCGTCGAGGCCCTTGAGCAGTTCGACGTTCTGGCGCGACGCGCGGTCGCCGACGAGATTGAGTTCGTCGATCTTGACGTTGATGGCCTGTGCCGATTCGGACTGCGGGTAGCAGTCCCAGAGGAGCCGGCCCAGATACTGCGTGCGGCGGCCGTCCCGGGTGTAGCGGAAGAAGAGTTTGGCAGGGATATCGATGCCGTCTTCTTCGGGTTTGAAGGCGAAATCGATCTCGCGTGGCTCTGGCCTGGTGAACGGGTACACGGGTTCAGGCGGGATTTCAGCGGCGCCGATCTGCAGTTCCATTTGCATATCGGCGCAACGCCGGCAGGCCGAACTCGTCGGCTTGAGGCGGAAATTGAAGCTGGACCGGGACCCTTTGAGGAAGATTCGGGCGTTGTTGTACTCGATGTGGAAGTCGCAGGCGTCGGCAGACGCCTCGTCCGGTTCCGGTCCGTGCGTGATCGGGTCCGGTTTGCGGGGGGCGGGGGTCATGGCGGTGCGCGGCGGGGCCGTGGTCGGGCCCGCACCGGCCGGCCGGTCGGCCGGCATCGGCCGGCGCTCGTACACGGGCGAATCCTCGAGGGGGGCCACTCTGAATTGGCCGTTTACGTTGCGCGCGACGATTCGCTGGCGCACGTGCTCGGCCTGCGAGCGCGGTGCTTCCGTCCGAATGATCTGTTCGGTCCTGACGACTTGTTGGGGGGCCGCGACCGGTCCGCCGAACTCCGGTTCCCGTCCGAAGCCGGGCAGGGGAGGGGGGGCAGGGGCCTGGCCTGCGGCCGGCGAGGTCTTCGTCTGCGGCGCGTCCGGCCCCCGAATCTCCTTCAGGCAGTTGTCGCAGAACCGCGCTTCTGCATCGGCCGGAAAGCCGCAGTGCGGACAGTTGCGGCCCGGCCCCGCCGCCGCGCGCGGCGGTTCCGCGGGTTCGGCTTGCGCCACCCGCGCCGGCTCCGTCGTCTGCGGGGGCGGGTTCGCCTTGTTCTCGGGGCGGGAGTCGAGGGTGTGGAGGCAGTTGGCGCAGAAGTGGGCGCCCGGTTCCACCGGCCACTCGCACTGCGGGCAATTGGGAGAGGACGCCTTCATCGTCGCGCTGCTTTCCTTTGAACCCTGCGGCCTACTTCACGATGTTTGTGCTGGTGGTCGTGTTGGAGGGCGGATGCTTCGCCGCCTCGGTTGTGGTCTCCATCGCCTTGTTGAAGATGCGTTCGTCGTGCTCGCGCATATCCTTGAACAGGGTCTTGTAGTCGGCCAGGAACTTCTCGAGCTGTTCCTTTTCCATGCCCGTCTTGTTCAGGAGCGCTTGGGCGACGGCCGGCGATTTTTCGGCGGCCATGGCGAGGATCACGTCCGCGGACTGCCCGGCCTGGACTTTTTGCCTGTTCAACTCGATCATGGCTTTCTGCGTGGTCTCGTCCTCGACGAGCGCGAGGAGCGCCTCGGTCTTGACGCCGTCGAACAGTTCCGCCTTCTTTGCGAGCACGCGCATCTCCCTGTCGGCCTTGCGGTCCTCGATATCCTGCTCGCGGTGGTCTTCTTTGGCGGCGAGATCCGCCCAGTCGGTGGCTTCCTTGAACTCCTCGCCGTGCCGCCTTCCGCGGATCGTGACCTCGGCGTCGGCGTCCGCCACGGCCTGCTCGCGCCCCTGTTGCCTGGCCTTGGCCTCGAGCGCGAGCGTGTGCATCAGCTCCTTCGTCTCCTTGCCCCAGACGATTTCGGTCTTGGCCAGGTCGTGGTTGAGGGCGCGGAGCTCCGTGTCCATCTGGTGGAGCACTTCCTTGTCGCTTATCTCGTGGCGCAGCGCCTGCCGCATGAGCGCCATTTCGTGGTCGCGGTGTTCGGCGGCCACGTCCTTTTCCATGGCCATCTGCGCGAGCCACTCTTCCATGTCCCGCTCGCTCTTGAACTGGTCCATCTGTTCCTTCTGGAGCATGTTGCGCAGGCGCTGGTCGAACTCGATGTGGCGCCGTTTCAGCTCGATTTCGCCGTTGCGGGCGCGCAGTTCCTCGTAGGCGCGGCCGGTGAACTCGGCGGAAGAGACGCGGACCAGCTCGAACCCGTACTCCTCCTCGCTGCGTTTGACGACCTGCTGCAGCTCATCCTCGATGTGGAGCCGCCGCTCGGGATCCTTGAAGAGGTCCTCCACGGTGCTGGTGTTGGTGATATTGCTGACCGCATAGCGGATTTCGGATTTCAGCCTGGCGACGAAATCGTCGTAGCTCAGCTCGCGCGCATCCTTCATCACGTTGGCCATGAACGCGTGGGCGGCGTCGTCGTTCGGTGCGACACGAATGTGGACCTCGGTGTACAATTCCACGGGAATGTCTTCCGAGGAGAGGATGTCGTCGACGCGCACCGGCAGGACGAGGTCACCCGAATCGACGAGGACGACGCTCTCCGGCGGCGGGTCGCCCCAGTTGTTGATGCGGGTGCCGAGACTGTCGAGGGTGTGGGTGCCCGGGTTGAGCGAATCCTTGAACCGGCCGCCCTTCAGGAGGATGGCGATGGACCCCTCCCCGACGAAGATCTTGTGCTTGCGGTGCAGCAGCTCCTTGACGTCGCCCACATCCAGCCGCTTGGCCAGGGCGCCAACGGGCTTTTGCCACACGCCGTCCAGGATAGCCGTCTGATCCTCGGGGCGCAGGGCGGCGCGGCAGTTCCAGCAGAAGTGCGACTCGTTGCCCACCCATTTGCCGCACTTCGGGCACTTCGACCAGCCGCCGGGCGCGAGCGCTCCGCACTTGCTGCAGCCGCGGGCCGCCTTCTTTACCCGGTAGCCGCAGCGGGGCCACTTGCGGTCCTTCATGGCTTCGAACAGCGCGTCGCCGCTGAGCGCGCGCCCCGTCTCTTTGTCGATCAAGGCCTGGCATCTGTCTGAGAAGAATCCCATGGGTCGCCTCCTTCACGTTCTGCGCGGTTTCGGTGTCGGAACGCCATGACATGCAAGCGTGGCATGGTCTCAAAATCCTTCCGGTTAGTAAAGCCTCAAGCGTCGTTCGCGGCCGGCTGGTGCTCGCGACAGAAGCGCACGCCCAGCCGTTTCCAGCAGTCGACGCAGATGGGGGCGCCGCACTCGGCGCAGGATTCTCCGAGCGCCTGCTCGCTCCTGTATGTCTTGCCGCAGGCCGCACAGGTGCCCGCGGGCCGGGCGACCGATGAGGAGGTCTTGCTCTTCTCGAGATACGCATCCAAGTCCGATTCCGCGACCCGGTAGACCCGGCCGAGCCGTACGGCCGGCAGCTCACCCGACCGCGCCAGACGGTAGATAAGCTGGTAATTCACCCCCAGCAGCTCTGCGACCTCCTCCAATGAGAGGTATTTTTTGTCAGGACTCATGGTGGATTCCCCCCCTCAAAGGATGGCCGCCCTGCGGCAGCGGGAAAACGAGTTGCCCGGCACCCGTGCCGAGCGGCCGTTCCGCTTCGGGGCTGTCGTCTCGCACGCGAACACCTGCGAAACCCTGTCCAGCGGGTTGTGCACCCCACCGGCCTCTGACGCCCCTTTCGGCTGGCACCATTTGTACACCAGCGAATGGGATACCCCGAGGTTCGAGGCCACGGATTTTGCCCCAACCCTATCAACTGCTTGGCGAAGGACAGTGAACGATTCCATTGATTTGCCTCCTGTTCTCTATGTTTATGCTAAGATATTCTGAATCATTGAAAATGTCAAGAGATATCTTTAACTATTTTTTTTTATTTCTATTGTCAGATAATGGTTGACTTGCTTGAGGCAGGTTGGCATACTGCAGGGCGAAAGGCGGCGGCGTTATTAGGAGGGAGGGGAGCCGGCCTGGCGGAAGCGGGGCGTTGTGTAGGCGGGAGGAGGCCTTGCGATGAAGTTGTCGAGTCTGATGGTTCCGGCGAAGCTGCTGTTTGTGGCGATATTCGCGTACGTGGTGTGGCAGGCGTGGATATTCTTCCGGCCGCGTCCGCGTGAGTATGTAGAGGCCGAACTGGGTGCGATTCAGATGGTTTGCGGTGACGTGGCTGACGCGTTGGCGCAGGCGGTGAGCAACAAGACGGTTTTTGGGGTGGCGCATTTTGCGAACGACCCGAGCGATGCGTTTACGCGGACGATGAAGGCGGCTCTGGGAATGAATCCCGAGTGGCAGGTGATCGAGCAGTCGGTGATCCAGAAATTCCTCACGGACATTACGAAGGCGGTGACGGACGCAACGAGTCTTGAGGAGGTTGTGGGCGCAGGTCGGCGCGTCGGCATCGACGTGATCGTCGTTGGCCGGGTGGTATCGGTGGAGGAGACGGGGATTGGCGCGCGTGCGGAGGCGCAGGTGCATGTGTATGACGCACGTCCCGGCCAGTGGCTCTTGCAGAAGACGGTTTCGCAGGAGTGGGAGCCGGGCGTCGAGCCGAAGTTCGAGGTGGCGCCCGCGCGGAAAGCGCGGAAGCTGCATGTCATTTGGCGGTTTCTGATGTGGGCGGGGTTTGTCGTTCTGCTTCCGCTGGCGACGCCTTTCGTCACGCATTGGGCGGTGGAGCGGAAGACGAACTGGGCCAGTTTCGGCGCGCTGGCCGCGTACACGGCGGCGGACGTGCTGGTGGCATTGCTGTGCAGTGGTTTCCGGCTTATCGGCATGGCCCACGGGTTGGGGTTGGTGGGCGCTCTGCTTGTGTGCGCGGCGTACAACTACTACGTGTGTGAGCGGATCGCCGCGCGGTGAGAACACGGACTGACACGGGCGGGCACGGACCGTTGTGCGCGGCGGCGCTTGCGCCGGCGCAAGGTTTGTCGTATGCTGAGGCGGATTCGTAGCGAGGGAAAGAAACGTTTTCCGGTCCGGGCGCGGGGGGGGGCGGCGGCCATGAAGCGCGGGGCGTATGCGGCGGTGTGGGGTGTGGTGGGCGCGGTGTGCGTGTGGACGGCGTGGGCCGACCAGATCACGCTGCGGAGCGGCGGGACGCTGGCCGGCGAGATCCATGAGTTTTCGGGCCGTGGCGCGCTGCTGGTGGACACGAACAAGGTTGTGCGGGTCATGCCGGCGGCCGATATGGCGGAGATTGTGTTTGCCCCGCGCCGGAACGGGAAGCTCAGCCTGCAGGACGGCTCGATCGCGCGGACGGGCACGGCGGTCCGAGTTCGGGATGGGGCACTGCTCTTTGACTCGTCGCTCGGCTCGCAATTCTTCGATCTGGCCCGCGTACGCCTGCTGGAACTGGGCGATCGATTTGTTCCGGTTACGACGCTGCAACTCGGCTATCTGGGGCCGCCGCTGGCGGAACTGGCGGTACCCGGCAAGATTACACTCATCTTCTTTCGGGTGAAGGGCTGGTCGACGGATCTGATGCAGCAGGCCGAGGACATTGCGAAGACCGATCCTGCCGTCGTTCTGCGCTACATCGACATTGGCGAGTGGGATTCGTCGGTTGCGAGGGGGTATGGGGTCACGTCGCTGCCGGACGTACGTGTTTTCGACGGGCGCCGGAACCGGGTCGGCCTGAACGCGTCGAACCGGACCCGGATCGAGCGTTACGTGCAGGAGGCGAAGAAGAAGCCGTGAACCCGAAACGGAAGGGCCTGAACGCGCGGCCGGCGGGCGGCTGGGCGTGTCGTCGTTGGCCGTACGGGCTTGGCGCCGGCTGGCTGGCCCTGCTGGTCTTCTCATGCGGCTGCGCCGGGCCGGTGCCCGGCCTGTATCCTCCGACGGAGAATTCGCTGAAGCGTCGCGTGTACGTCATCGATCATGGACGGCACACGGGGCTGATTGTGCCGACGGCGCCGGTCGGGAATCCGCGCTGGTTCGACGCGGCGCGTCTGGCTCGGCAGCGGCACATGGAGGTGGGCTGGGGCGAGGCGTACTACAATCTGGCCTCCGAGCCGACTTCGGGCACACTGGTACGCGCGCTGTGCTGGCCGACGCCGAGCATTCTGCATGTCACGGGCATCGAAGAGCCGGTTCTCGACTACTATCCGCACAGGGGGCTGATCCGGGTGGACCTGTCGGAGAAGGGGTTCAACGCGCTGTGCGCCTTTTTGGGGGAGACCTTTCTGGTCGATGCGCGCGGGCAGCCGGTATGCCTGCAGGCCAGCCTGATCGGGTGCTATGGTCTCTACCGTGCGAACGGGACCTACCATTTCCCGAGGACCAGCAATGTGTGGACGGCACGCGCGCTACGGGCCGCCGGCTGCCCCATCAGCCCGGTGTGTGCGTTCACCTCCGGGACCGTCATGCGCCGCGCGCGCCGGTTCGGCAAGGTTCTGCGGGAGTAGGCGGGGCACGCGGCGCGGGAGACGGCGGCTCAGAACACGGCGCGCAGGCCGACGCGGGGCGCGATGCCGGGCGCCTCGAAGCCGACATACTCCTCGTACTTGGCGTCGAACAGGTTGTCGACGGCGACGAAGAGGCGCCAGTGCTCACCGGCGCGCCAGGTTGCCGCCAGGTCCGTGCGCAGGTACGGGTCGAGCTCGACATCGCCGGTCGGCACGGAAGAATCCAGCACGTCCCCCACATAGACGGTCTTCAGCGCCAGTTCCAACGGGTCGGCCGGGGTCCAGCGCATCGAGAGGCTGCCGCGCAGGTCGGGCCGGTTCCTGAGCTCTTCATCGGTACCCCGGATATTGGTTTGGGCCCATGTCACCGATGCCTGGCAGCGGAGCCCGGAGACCGGCTGCGCACTGAAACCGAGTTCCAGCCCGTGCGCGGCGATTTCAGCGCGGTTCACGAGTCTGGGGGGCGGGCCCTCCTCGAAGTCGACGCCGTCGGTGACCAGGCTTTGGAAGAAAGTGAGGCTGACGGCGGCGCGGTTTTCGATCAGGGGCTGGCTCACGCCGGCGTCGACGCTTTGGCTCTTTTCGGCCACGAGATCGGGGTTTCCGACGACGGGATGGCTGAGCGCGAAGAAGCTGGGCAGCTTGAACGCTTCGCCCCAACTCGCGCGCAGGGTGGTTCCGGAGCGTTCCACGGTATAGGCCGCGCCGAGCCGCGGGCTCAGTTCGGTATCGGACTCGTCGGGCACATCGGCGCGGATTCCGGCCTGCAGCACGAGTTGCGGCACGGGCGAGAGCTGGACTTCGGCGAACGGCGCCCAGAGCGTGCGGTCCATTTCGAAGTCGACCGGGAGCGTGCCGAACGCGGTGGCCATGCTGCCTTTGCTGGTGCCTTCTTCGAAGAGGGCCTGTGCACCCAGCGCCAGGCGCACGCGCTCACTGACGGCGAACAGGCTGCGCAGCGAGAGTTCCAAGGGCCGGAACGTGTTGTCGGCCGTGCTGGCCGGCATGCCGAACGGGTCGCGGCGGCCCGGCGCGACGCCGGGCGAATCGATTTCTTCCTCGTGGTTGAAGGCGCTGACGCGGCCGCTGTACTCCCAACCGGGGCTGACGGCGTGTGTGAACGTGACGGCGGCGGCCAGTTCGTCGGAGTCCCGTTCTTCGACGTCACGCCACACCGCGTATTCGGGCCCGCCGCTGTCGTCGGGGAACGCTTCCCGATGCGTGATATTCTGGCGCAGGGCCGCATGCAGCTGCATGGAAGCGGAGAGGGGGATCTCGAAATTGGCGTTCCAACTGCCGCCCTGGAACGCGTCGCCGTCGATCGCGCCGCTGTTCTGTGTGTAGCCGCCGCTCAACGCGTACGCGAGCGGCCCGCACGCGCCGCCGGCATGGAGCGAAGCGCTGAAGAGGTCATGGGCGCCGGCCCAGACCTCCAGTTCCCGGACGGGGTCCGGTCCGCCCCGGCGTGTGATGATGTTGACGACGCCGGCGATGGCATCGGAGCCGTGAACGGCGGACAACGGTCCGCGCACAATCTCGATGTGTTCGATCTGCTCGGTGCTGAGCGTGGCGAAGTCGAACGCGCCCCCGCGCGTGTTGAGCGAATCGTTCACTTTCACGCCGTCGATGAGCACGAGCGTGTGGTTCGGGTCCAGCCCGCGCAGATAGACGGAGCTCGTGCCGCCGCGGCCGCCCGTCTGATCGACATGCAGGCCGGGCGCCAGCGCCAGGAGTTCCAGCGCGCTGTTCGCGTGCTGGGCGTCTATCCAGGTGCGCGGCAGCAGCGTGACGGCAGCGGTGTTGCGGCTCAGATGGGTGGGCGACAGCGAGGCCGTGACGGTGATGACCTCGGGCGGCTCAGCCGCGGAGTTGCCCGGTGGGCGGCCGGCCTCCGGGCCGGCGGCAAACACGGGGCCGAAGAGGGACAGGGCGGCGGCACAAAATGCGACTCGGCGCAAACAGGCCGGTGCCGGCCGACGCGTCGTGAGGCAGGGGGGCTGTGATCGAGAGCCGTCTTGTTTCATGTGTCGTTTCCTTCGTCGTGTGATCGTGGACAGAGATGGCGATCATACAGGTTAGACGTTCTCGAGGCGAGGATTCTTATGCTTTTCCCGTGCGCCGGGCGCATACCGAAGCCGAGGCGGACGAACCTTGGTACTAACCGGGAAAGATGCGGTACGTCGGCGGCGGGTAGCCGGTGTAGAAATAGCGCAGGGCGCCGGCGATCATGAAGATGAGCCCGCCGAGCAGATCGCCGGCAATGATGCCGACCATGAGCGGCTTGAGCCGCTGGTAGGTTCGGGCGCCGCCGAACCGGACGACGAGGCCCTTGACGGCCCAGCCGATGAAGAAGCTTGTGCCGAACGCATTGATGGGGTAGGTGCCCCAGACGAGGAACAGGATGGGGTGCAGCGGCCATCGTGAGAAGCGCAGTCGGAGGAAGGCGCAGGCGGCGAAGAGCGCGAAGCCGATCACGACAAACGCCAGGAAGTTCTTCCGCGGGCGTATGGCGAGCAGTCTCTGGCCGAGACTCATGGTTCTGGCCGATTCGAGCGTCCCGTCCGCCTGCAGGGTCTGGATTTCCTTATCGAGCAGAGCGAAGCCCATGGTGGGGACGTTTTTCGTGGCCCAGCCGTCGGTGAGCCCGACGCCGCGATCGTATTGCAGCCACAACACGGTCACGAGCCCGGCGAGCAGGCACACGACGAGCGTGCCGGTCATGACGAGGGCGAGCCGTCCGCGCCGGAGGCCGGCATTTTCGCCGATGCGCAGAGCGTTGATGACGAAGGGCATCATGGCTTCGCGCGGATCGATCGTAATGACTAGGCAGATCAGGATCACAACGGAGAGCATGGCGGGCCCGAGCGCATGCGCGCCCAGCAACCCGAGAAAGACGGCACTCGCCTGCCAGGTCGGCTGAATGAAGAACAGGCCGCTCTCGGCGCAGATCCGGCTCATGCAGACGAAGGTGAGGGTAAGGAGCAGCACGGCCAGAACGGCGAACGGCCAGGCGAGCCCGAGGGCCGTCATCATGAGCACGCCGAGCAGGGTCATCGCAAGGAAGACGCGGCAACCCCAGACAGCGGAGCGTTCCAGTTCGGTGCCTTTGCGCAGGCCCAGCGCCGCCAGGAACGTCTGCGTGTAGGCGGCTCTGCCGGTGTAGAGGATGAGCAGGGCCATGCCGAGGTAGGCCCCGAACATCAGGCCCGGTTTCTCGCCGCTTCCCATCCAATTCCACTGGAAGGTGACGCCGTAAGTGATCAGCAGCGCGCCGAACAGGGCGGCGGCCAGGTTCGCCAGGCCGAAGCTGAGTGTGATGTCGGAAGGCAGGAAGTAGGCGAAGGCGACAACGGAGAAGTAGACCGTCGCGCGGAACAGCCCCCAGGAGCCTGGCACGGAAGCGAGCGTGGGAAACAGCTCTCGCAGATCCGTCAGGTCTACGGTGTGGGGGAACTCGATGAAAGACGGGAACCAGGCGTGCAGCCCGTTGAGGAGATGGACGGCCAGGACGCCGGCGAGCGCATACCAGAACGTGCGGGTTCGCATGAGAGGCGCCTCGCCCGCCCTTTCGCTGCCGGTGACGAGGCGGACGAACTCGGCGACCGGGTAGACGAGGTGCTCGTGGGTCGTCCACTGCCTGTGCAGGACCAGGGAGAGTCCGATGAGCGCGAGCATGAGCGCGAGGAACAGGGGTACCCAGCGCACGAGCGCGGGCAGCCAGGCGCGCCAGGGGATATCCATCGGGCTGATCCGTGTCTGAGCGGGCCCCCGCGGCTGAAGGAAATCGCCGAGCACCTGCTCTTCGTCCTGTTCGGTGGGGCGGACGAGCAGGCCGTCGGGCACGGAGGCGAGCACGCCGTTCTTCTGCCAGGACGGCGTTTGCCGTTCGTAGGTATTGGGCATGATCAACACGGGCGTGAACGTGCGCAGGAAGCCCGAGCCGGGCACCACGCAGACGGCGAGCGGCAGCGCCACGATGACGGCCAGTTCGGCGCGGCGCAGGCGCCAGCGGGTCCGGATCCGCTGCAGCAGGGGATTGACCGCCAGGACGATGAAGACGAGAGTCCCCATGACGGAGATGGGGAAGAAGTTTCCGACCATATAGGTCTGCTGCATGTAGACGTCGTTGAAATGGCCGCCCACCGCCACGAAGGCGGCCAGTACGAACCCGGTGATGACGGCGCGGACAGTCATGTTGCCTAGAGGCGGCGGCAGACGAGTTCCGGGTGGACAGGGCTTGCCGCGAGCATGCACGGCTGCGTGATGCCGGTGAGGATCAGCGCAGAGCGGTATCCGAACGCGTTCGCTCCGCGGATGTCCGATGCGAGCGAGTCGCCGAGAATCATGACGCGCGAGCGCGGCACCCGCCTGTTCAGTTTACGTTCCAACTCAAGATGGTGATGCCGGAAGATCGGTCTGTAGGGTTTTCCGAGGTAGAGGGGGTGGACGCGTACGCCGTAGGTGCGCAGAACGCGCTGGACGAAACGGGCCACGCCGCCGGCGGCGATTTCGATGGCCGACGGGCCCACGCCGTAGTATTCGTCGGGATTCGGCACGACGAGCAGCGCGTCCGGTTTGGCGATGAAGGTGTTGACGACGGCGTTGATGACCCGTTCCCAGTGGTAGTTCTGTTCGCCGATGACGACCCCTGTACAGTCGGGTAGATCGCGGATTCTGCGCGTCACGCGCAGTCCGGCAAGGCGCGCGTAGCTCGGCCGGCCCAAATCGCCCATGACGAAGAACAGCCTGCCCTTCAGCTGCCGGGTTTCGGCCAGTTCGACCAACCCATCGGCGCAGGAGACGATATCCGCCTCGGCGACGCGCACGCCGCACTGCCGGAGGAAGGCGCATTTCTGCGCCTTGGAGTGGTTGCCGTCGTTTGTCAGCAGGGAGAACGGGAAGGCCGCCCTCTGCAGCCCGGCGACGAGGCGCCTGGCGCCGGGAATCGGTTTGTGATTGAGCGCCAGCACGCCGTCGATGTCCAGCACAAGCGCATCCAACTCGTCACGGTGCGCCTCGAACCAGTCTTGGAATGAGTCCAGTGTCTTCATGCCATGGCGCACGCGCGCGCGTAGACGCCCGTGACCTCCCGTATTCTGGCGTGAATCAAACCGGCCGGCCCGCCCGCCGGCGCTCCCAGCCGGATGGCGGCATACTGAGCGGGCAGGTGCTGGCTGAGAAGGGTGAGCGGGATGCCTGTTGCGGTGAGGTTTGCGATGAGCCGGCGGAGCGCGCGCTGCAGTCGCGGGTGCGGCCAGTAGTACCGGGCCCGGTCGCTGTAACTGTATTGCCGGGCGTAGTGTTGCGCCTCGGGCGTTCCGCGGTAGTAGGATTGCCAGTGCCGCGGATCGGCAAGCATGACCTGCTCGAGCACCGCGCGGATTGCGGACGACTTGGCGCTCTTGCGGCGGCCCAGCAGTTCCTGTTCCATGGCGGCCAGCGCGAACACGGCCTCGCGGAAAGCGAACGTGAGCCACGGTCCGACCTTGAGGACGGCGAAGTGGTCCTGCACCATGCTGCGCAGCGCGTCTTCGGTCTGGTAGTCGGTCGAGTGCGCTTCGTAGACGAGCGAGCCGTGGCGTTCGATCAGGCGCGACAGGGGCGCGGCTCTTGCACGGTTGTAGGGGACAACGTCTTCGTCACCGTATTCGACGCCGGGTTGAACGACCAGCGCAACGACGCGGTCCCAGGCGGACTCCAGTCCCATTTGGTCGAACGCGCGGCGCGTGGCGGCCAGAGTCCGCTTGGCGTCCGGTACGCGGGTGGGCCGGACGCCGGCGGCGAGCGTCTCCTTGGCGCCGCCGGGCGGCGGGACTTCCGTGCCGATGACGTAGATCAGACGCCCGCTGCGGCCGGCGGCGCGGTGCTCGTCTTCGGCGGTCCGACACAGTTGCGCGGCGCGCGCAGCGGCTGTCTCGACGGGCAGCGGCGCATGCGCGCCGCCCGGATCGTCAGCGCAGCGCATGCTCGTATCGATGTGGATCTTCGTGTAGCCGGCCCGCACGCAGGCACGGACGAGGTCCCGCGCCTTGCTCATCGCCGCGGCCGCGGGCTCGGCCTGCCAGCGGTTGGGACCGAGGTGGTCGCCGCCCAGCACCAGGCGGTTCATCGGCAATCCGAGCGCCCCGGCAACGCCCTGCACGTAGGTCACGAATTGGGCCGGCGTCATCCCGGTATACCCTCCGAACTGATCGACCTGGTTCGACGTGGATTCGATCAGGACCGCCGTTCCGTCGGCCAGCGCCTCCTGTACCGAGGCTTCCAGGACGAACCGATGGGCGGAGCAGACGGAGTAGAACCCGCACGCCCGGCCCCCCTTCTGGGCGGCGACCATCTCCTCCAGCGGATGTGCGGGCTTACGCGCGCTCATGGTCGTTCAACCTCAGCGGATGGGGCGGAGATGTTTCCAGCGGATGAATGGACGGCAGCGGATGGGGCGGAGATGTTTCCAGCGGATGAATGGACCTCAGCGGATGGGGTGGAGATGTTTCCAGCGGATGAATGGACCTCAGCGGAAGGGGCGGAGATGTTTCCAGCGGATGAATGGACCTCAGCGGAAGGGGCGGAGATGTTTCCAGCGGATGAATGGACGGCAGCGGATGGGGCGGAGATGTTTCCAGCGGATGAATGGACGGCAGCGGATGGG
>JAFGHX010000199.1 GCA_016929905.1 Kiritimatiellia bacterium | reverse complement strand
CCAGGCATTCCCCCAAGCGCGCGCCTTGCCAGAGGCGAAGAGAGCGTCGCCATACGTTAGCGTATTTGCGTCGGGCAGTACTAAGCCCGGCGCAGCGCCGGGTGCTTCGCCGGCGCTCGGACTCCCCGAAAAAAACTGCCTGCCCTGTAAGCCACACGGCGTTCCCACGACAGAGAATGATGAAGACTAAAAAGGATAAAAGTTTTGGTTGCACCGTACTGAAAGTTTGATATCTTGGGGGAGGCGCGCTTCCGCACGTACGTCTGGTTGTTTTACGGTCTCTGTTGGGGCTACGGCCAGCAGGGGCCAAATGGGGTAGGGACACCAGGCGGACCTCTGCGGAGCGCGCCGTTTTCTTGACCCGAACAGATGCGGACGACGCCTTGCCGGGGCGAATGACCAGCCACACGCCTCTACCAGATCGCGAAGCGCAGAAACCCCAACACCGTCATGAACGGGCAGCCGCACCCGTCACAGGTATAGTACTTGCTGAACGGGATAACGCGCATCCAGGGCTTCCTGCGGATACGCTGGTAGGTGCGGCAATTGCAGTGCGGGCATTTCATCGTGCGGGCACATCGAATCGATCAATGAACACGCGGCCTCGAGCGGCGAGGCGGCGTGCGACGAAAGAACGCGAAACGACCCGGCGAGCTGGACGGCGGGTGCGCCCCGTAGAGGATCATCTGGTGTCCCTACCCCATTGGCCCCCACTGGCCGTAGCCCCAGCAGAGACCTAGCACAGCCAGACAAACATACCGGAGCGCACCGCACCGATACTCATAGGCGGCAGGCGGCCCGCGCTCAGGCCTTGCTCGAGCCGCGCCTGCGCCCCTTCCCATCGTAACGCAGCTTGGCGTCGTAGCCCAGCTCGTCCAGAAGGTCCGCCACGCGGCCCACCACGTCGGGCTCTCGCCCTCCGCGATAAACCACGCATACCAGCCGGCGCTCCCTGTCCAGTTCGACATCACAGACTTCGGGCGCTATCCGCCTGAGTTGCGAGACTGTGCGGCGAAACAGAACGGAATCAATGGCCCGTGTCTCAAAAATGGCGTGCCGTATGTCGCCGTGGTTGGTCGCGCCACTCCGCGCCATGATGCCTCCGCTCCCAGCCGCACTCGCCTCCCGTCCGCCTGCCGATACGTGCCCCCTCAACAACAGAATCCCTTTAGAATAAGGCGGAGCACACCGCGCGGGCTATCGGCGTCTGTCTGATTGTTTTGTAGGGTTTCGTCCTACAGGCGGGCGCTGCCCTGAAACTTGCTCGAGTTTCCTCGAGAACTTGCTCGAGAACTTACTCGGGAACTTGCTCGAGAACTCACTCGGGGACTTACTCCAGAACCCCCGCCGCAGCGGCGGGGTCGACGAAGCTTACAGCCAGTCCGCCTGCCTGTTCCGAGTACTCGCGGGGTGGCGGAACAGAGACGAGCGAATCGTAGGACGGGCTTTCCAGCCCGTCCCGCATGATCATGAGCCGACGCGAAACGGGGACGGGCTGGAAAGCCCGTCCCACGGGGAGTCGACAGGGCTTGCGATAGAGTCTCACACTGGTCATGTCCGGCGCCACGAAAGGCGCCGGGGCCTTGCCACCCTGAAACGGCGCCGGGATAAGGCGGGGTGGGGCAACGCAGAGGAGCGGGCTCGGCTCTTCATGCGATGCGTGGCGATTCGGGAATCTCGGGCCTGCGGCCTAGCTCAACCCGTGCACAAGGGCGTAGCGCATGAGTTCAGCGTTGGTCTTCAGTCCCATCTTCTCCAGGATTCGGACGCGATAGGTGCTCACCGTCTTGGGGCTGAGCGAGAGATCGGCGGCGATCTGGCCCACTGTCCGGCCCTGTGCGATCAGCAGCAGGACCTGATACTCACGGTCCGACAGAAGCTCGTGGGGCCGCCGGTCAGCATTGGGCTGCACCGCGGTAGCCACTTCCGCCGCCAGTTCCGGGCTCACATACTTGCGCCCCTTCGCTATCGTGCGGATCGCTTCCACGAGTTGCTCCAGGCCGGATTCCTTGGTCACATAGGCGGAGGCGCCCGCACGCAGCGCGCGTAGGCCGTACTGCTCTTCCCCATACATGCTCAGGACGAGGATCGGCAGTTTCGGCCGGATTTCGCGGATTTGTCGGACGGCCTCCAGGCCCTTGTTGCCCGGCATGCAGATGTCGAGCAACACCACGTCGTAGTCGTTGTGGCGCACACGCAGGACTGCGTCCGGCCCGCTGGCGGCCTCGCCGGTGACCCGCATGTCGGCTGTGTCGTCCAGGATCTGCTTCAAGGCGTCGCGCAGAATGGCATGGTCGTCCGCGATAAGGAGACGGGTCTGCTTCATCGGCTTCATCATCGGTCCATACGGTTTGCGGTCCCGGCAATCGGTAATCGGGCAGACAATAGCACACACGTCGACGCGCCGCAAGGCGTGCCGTCCGACCGGGCGCGTACGGATGCTCGTTCCCCGCGTCTGTCCGTCCGCGGCGCAGAGCCTCCTCGCACAGTCTCCGCCCGGGCTTCCTCGGCGCACCGGGCGCCGGATATGGCGAGCGTGGAGACTTCGCGGTGTACCTTTGGCGTTTGTCGATTCCCCGTGGGACGGGCTTTCCAGCCCGTCCCCTCCCCGTCGCCTCACGATTGTCCGGGACGGGCTGGAGAGCCCGTCCTACGATTCGATCGCCTTTGTTGCCAAACCGGCTAACAGGCTAGCCCCCGGCGCGGCGTTGCCGCACCGGAAATCGGGGGTGGAAACTCTGTGACGAGCCTCCGGCGGCACGGAGTGCCGCCCGGGGTATCCGAGGCTAGTCGAGCCTTCGGCCCTGGGAAAGCGGCGAGACGCCGCTTCTACTCTGAAGTTCAGATCGGCAAGGCCTCCGGCTCGCTGCGCCGCGCCGGATATGGCGGGCTGGGAACTTCGTGCACGGGATGAATCGTGCTCGTACTCCTACTCGAAGATCCCCGAACGAACTGAAGCCGTTTCGAGAACGAGGACGAGTCCGAAAACGTCAGCAAACTCGACGCCGTCTCACGCCCGCGGCTTGCCGCCCTCCGCTTGGTCGGCCGGGATGGACACCGATACGAGCGTACCGCCGCCGGGATTCGGCTCGACATGGAACTGCCCGCCCACGGCGGCCGCGCGTTCCTTCATCCCGAGCAGTCCGAACGACTCGAAGCTCTGCACGCTCGCCTCCGCAATGCCCTTGCCGTTGTCGGCCACCTCCAGGCGCAGCATCCCCTCGCGCAGGTGCAGGCTCACGCGCAGCCGCGTGGCCTCCGCATGGCGGGCCACGTTGGTGAGTGCTTCCTGAAAGATGCGGAACAACGCCAGCGAGACCGTGTTGTCGAACGAGTCGCCCTCGATCTCCGTTTCGAACTCGCTCGAAATGCCCGTGTTATGCTCGAATTCCTTCAAGTGCCATTCCAACGCGGGTACCAGCCCCGCGTGGCTCAGCATCGCCGGCCGCAGTTCCGTGGATATCTGCTTGACCTTCTGGATCGCGCCCGCCGCCAGTTCCATCATGGATTGCGCCTTGGCCCGGAGCCTGTCTTGGCCGGCCAGCTTGCCGGTCAGCCAGTCCAGGCCCAGCCGCACGACCGTCAGCGTCTGGCCCAGCTCGTCGTGGATCTCCTGCGAGACGCGTTCGCGTTCCTCCTCGCGCGCGTTCTGCAGCCGCACCGCCAGTTGGCGAAGCTGTTCCTGCGCGCGTTTGGCCTCGGTGATATCGCGTACGACCACAATGCCGGCCATGACGCGCCCCTGCGCGTCGCGCAGGCTGCTGATATTGAGCATGGCGGGAAAGGTCGACCCGTCCTTGCGGACGCTCACCGTTTCCAGGTCGCGGATCGGCCCGTTCTCCGTTGACGCCGTCTCACGCAGCTTCGCCATCACCTTGTCGGCTTCCTCCGTGCCGACGCACTGCAGGAACGGCTTGCCGACAAGGTCCGCCGCCGACCCGTAGCCGTGAATGTCGGCCAGCGCCGGGTTCGCCTCGGTGATCGTGCCCTCCGCGTCGAGCACGGCGACCCCGTCGATCATCGATGCCACCGCGTCACCCGCCGCCTGCCGCGCCGCCGCCCGCTTGTCCCGGTCCTGCAGGCGTTTCAGGTCGGTGATGTTTCGGCCCAGAATCTCCACGCCGCCGAACTCGCCTTCGGCGTTGTACCAGGGGTAGGCCGTCTGCAGAATGCAGACCTCGTTGCCCGCTGCGTCGGTGAAGGGCAGTTCGACCTCCGTCTGCGTCTGCTCCTGCATCGCCCGTGCCACGGCTTCAACCATCCTGCCGTACACGTCCGGGGCGAAGGCAAACTGGATCAATTCCGGGCCGTCGCCGATGAGATCTTCTTCCCGCATATGGGCCAGTTGGCGGAAGGTGCGGTTCACAAACAGAAACCGGCCGTTCAGGTCCACGCGCGCGATGGTGTCGGCCGAATTGTCCACGACCGACCGGTACTTGGCCTCGCTCTCGGCCAGCGCGCGGCGTGCCGATTCACGCTCCCGCCGGATTTCGGCCCGCTCGATCTCCGCCCCGACGGTCACCGGGAGCCGGCGCGGGTTCTCCAGCGCAATATAGTCGTAGGCGCCTTCTTTCACCGCGGCGGCCGCCAGTTCCTGCGTGGCCTCGTGCGTCAGGACGATGAACGGCACGTCGCAACTCGTTGCCTTGAACAGCCGGACCGCCTCGATCACCCCGCAGTCGGCTCTGTCGCAGGCGTACAGGATCACGTCCCAGCCTTCGCGTTCGAGTGCGGCCAGCATCTCCCGCGGGGAGCCGGTCTGCGTCAGCTCGGGCGCATAGCCTGCCCGGCGCAACTCGTCTGAGACGAGCTGCGCGTCCGCCTCCGACAGACCCACCCCGAGAATGCGCAATGTCCCTCGCACCTGCCGAACTCCTTGCGGCCCGCGACGACCCGCGTTCGATGCCGCTGCATTGTAGCAGCCCGCATGCCCCTTTTCAAGGAAGCTGGCGCGCGCCGGCCGTGGCCTTACCGCGCCGCATCCCCGTTCGTCGCGCCTTCGCCCGCGTCCGCCGCCACGGGCGTGGCCAGGCCGAGCGCCGTTCGCGACTTGTCGAGCCAGGCCTGCCGTTCGGACTCGCTCAGTAACCTGTGCTGCCGGGCCTGCGCCAGCCACTGCTCGAAGTCTTTCAGCGCCTGTTCGGAATTCGCCGCGGCGGCCGCGTTCCAACGCGCGCTCAACACCTCCGCGCGCCGCTTCAGAAACTCCTCGCCGGAGATCCGTGAGCCGTTCAACGCCTCGTTGATCAGCGCTAGCCGCTCGGCCGCCGCCGCATCGCTGCCGGCCGCCGCGCGCACGCCCGCCAGATTCTGCGCAAGCTGTGCCCGGCCGGCCGCCCGGAACGCGCGGCCGGCGTTCTTCTCCACGCTCTCGAAGAACTGGCTCATGTCCCGCACGACCTGTTCCTTGCTCGTACCCAGCGCGTCGAGCATGCGCTCCGCCTGCTTCGCCGTGATGCGGCCGGCGGCGCAATCGCCGAAGATCGACAGGCTCAGCTCCAATTCGAGCGGGACGTGTACCTTCGCCCCGTCGCCGATGTAGAGCCGGGTGCGCCTTCCGATCAGGCCTTCCCAGTGCTTCACCGCCTGCCGCATCCCTTCCGCCGTCGCTTCCGCCGCCGTGCCCGCGTCGGCGGCGCCGGCCGCCTTGTGGAACCATTCGTCCGACTTGTGCACGATCGTGTCCCGCACGTCCTCGATCCGCGTGACCGTCGGCGTCTGACTCGTGTTCAGGAAATTCTCGAGCTCCGCTTCCCCCACATTGTAGGCCGCCAGGCTGCCGGAGGAGGTCACCGTCTGGTCGCAGGCCGCGGCGTGGCGGCTGACGGCGCCATGATCGATCGCCCCGGACGCGTCGGCCGGCAACTCGCCTTTCGTCTGCCTGTAGAACTCCTGGTCGTACACCTTGCCCGCAACGCCGGGGTCGACCTCCGCCAGCACGCCGCCCGTCTTGCGGTTCCGGATGTAGAACGTGACGTCGTTGTCGCGCCCGACCGTCAACGTGTCGCCCGGCACTTTGCCCGTGATGCGCCTGGCTTCGAGCTCGATGTCGGCCGGGAAGGTCAGCTTGTGACGCTCAGCCAGCTTGCGGGCCCGCGCGCGAAAGGCGTCGACCTGTTCGGCGCTCAACCCGAGCCGGTCGCCCAGCTTGCCCAGTTCGCTGGCATCGTTGTCGCCAAGCAGCTTCTTGAGCGTGTTGCCCGCCTCCTCGTTCGCGCTGCGGTAGACGTCGGCCCAGTAGGCGTTGAATCGCGCGCGAAGCTCATCGGACACCATCACGCTCTGCGCGTCGGGGCCGGGCCGCACGTTGATCAGGCGCTGTGCGGCCTTGTCCGACTGAATGGCCAGCGCGGCCTGGCGGACACGATCCGCCAGGCCGGCCGCCTCGCCCTTCAGATTCCCGAGCGCCAGCTCGAGTTCCGCGCGCTGCCGGGCCTGTTGCGCGGCCTTCATCTGCGGGTCGCCGAGCAGCGCCTCGATCCGTCGCATCTTCTCGTTCAGCTCGGACAGGTTTCTGGAATAGACGTCGAACTCGTCTATCTGCTCCATCGCCTGCTGCGCGCGGCGCGCGTGGGCGGCGGCGTCTTGAACACCTTCCGCCGTCTGCTGGCAGGCCTTGCGCGCGTTCTCCGCCTGCTCCGCCAGCCGCGTCTTCTTGAACGAGATCTCGTAGGCGAGAAAACGCTCCACCTTCTTGCCGAACGTCGCCAGGACCTGGTCCATTTCCGACGCCGACTTGCCAAGCGCTTTCGCCAGGCCCTGCTTGCCCCAGCGCCCGCCCGTGGCCAGCGCTTCGTGCGCCTGGACCAGCAGCTTGCGGACGAGCGGCGAGCGGTTGGCGGCGAACTTGAGGGCCGGTACCCCCGCGCTGCCGACGCCGCGCAGCACGCGTTCCAGCAGGGTCACCTGCTGGTCGGAGAGCAGGAGCCGGCCCTGGAACGCCGCGTAGACGTCCAGCCCCCCGCCGATCACGCCGGCCGGCGGCCAGAACACCGCGGCCAGGGCCAGACTGCTCTCGACCACGTCCTCCGCGACCTTCTGCGTCGCCTCGATTTCCGCCACGCACGCGTCCGCATAGTCGGCTGCGCCCTTCTCGAGCTTCGCCAGGAAGTGCGATCGATCCTTGAGCCCTTCGGCGATCTTGACCGGGTCGCCCGTGGCCAGCAGTTTCAGGAACCAGATCTCCGCGCGTACCGCCATCGCCTGGCGCCGCGCGTCCAGCTCCAGCGCGGCCGGCTGCCAGCCGGAATCCGCGAACCCCATCGCCACCCATGGCGAGGACGCCATCTCCTCCACCGTCTGCAGCCGCAGAATGCGCCGCAACAGCGCTTCCTGCATCTTGACCAGCTTGTCGGGGTTCAGACCCCACTCCTCCTCCAGGTCCAGCAGCAGCTTCGCTTTCAGCGCGCCGTATTTCTTCTGGAAGTCGAGCAGCGTCTTCAGGCCGGTCTCCGATATCGCAAGACCCGCGCGCGGTTCCGGGAAGCGGTCGCCCCATACCGCTCGAATCCGGGTTCGCCAACCCTCCAGCTCGGCTCGGACCCGCGCGATCACCGCGCGGTTGTCCTGCTTCGCCTGGCCGAAGGTCTGCCGCCACTGCGCCTTGCCGGCGGGCAGCGTTTCCTTCATCTGCGCTATCGCTTCGCGCGTCTGCGCCTGCTCCTTCTCCCAGTCGGCCTGCACGCGGTCCCGCTCGGCCGGGGTCTTGGTCTGGCGCAGCCGCTCCTGCATCGCCGTCGGCATGCGAGTCAGCGACGCCGCCAGCGCCCGTATCGATGCTTCGTAGTCGGCAACCGCCGCGTTGAACGCGTTCTCGAATAGCCGGTCCTGGCGCCGGTCCGCCGCCTGCAGGTTCCCGATCTGCTCGTGCAGCGCGCCGGAGGCGGCCTCGAGCGCCGAGAGACATTCCTTGCGCAGTCCCGCCGGCTCGCCTGTGTCGGACCCGCCGGTCAGATACAGCGCCACGGCCACGTCCGGGCCAAGGCATTCCCACGACTCCGTCAGATAGTTCACATCCTCGCCCGGCGCGCGCCGCTCGTGGATATAGAACGACAGCGCCAAGCCGTAGTTGCCCGGCTTCGCGTCCGGCGGAAAGACGAAGATCAGGTGGTACTTGCCGTCCCGGATCGTTGCATGGACGCACCAGCCGGAAATGTCCAGCCCCGAAAAGCCCGCCTCCGTCCAGGTTGTGATCCCTTTCACCACGAGCGCCTCTTCCCAATCCGCGGTGGGGCGGTCCGAGGGGAATGTGCCGACCGGCCAGCCCTTGTCCGTCAGCATCGGAATCGACACCGTGAAGAGGCTGCCGCGGTGTTCGCTGAGCCGCAACCGCATGCTCACCGACTGCAGGCCCAGGCTGTCCGTGTACTTCGCTTCGCCGTAGGCGCGGTTCTCACGCGTCAATGGCCGCGATGTTGCGCCGATCCCGCGCAACGCCGCGTGGCGCGCGCTGCCCGCCAGGGCCGGCTGGCCGCCCGCCAGCCAGGCCGCAAGCCCGCACGACAAGAAGATGGAACTGCGCTTCTTCATCGCTCGCTTCCTCCCTGCCGCGCATTGTACCGGCCCCCGGGAGGATGTTCAAGGCGCAGGGCTCGGGATCCCGCCCGTACGCGTGGCTCCAACTTCCCCGAGTTTCCTCGAAAATTTACTCGAGAACTTGCTCGAGAACTTACTCGCATACTTGATCGAACTCCCCGCCGCAGCGGCGGGATCGACCAAGCTTACGACCCGCCTTCGCCCAGGGCTTCGGCGGGCGCAGCCCGCCTTCGCGCAGCGCTTCCGCCGTCGTCCCGCGGCGCAAGCGCCCCGGGACTATGGCGCGACAAGTCGTCGGGCGCGGCTTGCT
>JAFGHX010000198.1 GCA_016929905.1 Kiritimatiellia bacterium | reverse complement strand
GCTGCGGGTATGCCCCCGTCTTGCACGCCTTGCTCCAGCGCATTCTGCCTCCACCAAAACACCAAGTAATTTCTGAGCAGGCCCTAAGGGCAATGTCGGCTATTCCGACACCTGCCACCGTCCGCCTCGGGCAGGACCAACCCTCTTGAGCCGCCCTCGACTCTTCAGCAAGGCAATCTGCTTTTCCACGGCTCTGGCAGACACCCCCAGCACTTCCGCGACTTCCCGCGCACTGGCGTGAGGATTCGCCCTGAAGCAAGAGAGGATCTCCTCCGAACTTTTCTCCGAACCCTTCTCCGAACCTCTCTCCAATTCCCGAGTGCCACGGTCAGCTTCCGCTGCGGGCGTCGGAAAGAAACTTTCGGTGAAGAACGTGCCGTCCTCGAATGTGGGTTCCGGGTAGCCGTGGCTGCGGGCGTCATTGCGCATTCGATTGATTCCTGTGCCGGCCTTCTCAATGAAAGCGATCCGGTGAAGCAGGTCGGCGATGAGCGGATTGCGACGCACGCTCTTGCGGCCGAGATCGGAGGGCCGCATTCCCCGAGGCAGGCCGCCTGGATTGCTGATTTCGGTGCGGTCGGAGTAGATCTCGACGAAGACGTTGGCCGCGCCGTTGAACCAGTCTCTATGCATGACGGCGTTAGTGCGCGCTTCTCGAAGCGCTGCCATCGGATATTCCGGCACATCTTCGCGGCGAAGGCCGTTGATGCGATAGGCGGTTCGGGTATTCCGTTCGATGAATCGAAGGCTTTCCTGCACGTGCCGGATATTGGCATGGTTCTGTATCATATGAGCCGCGCACGCATGTCGAAATGTGTGCGGTGTGGGAATCGTCTCTAGGCCCGCCTGCAGCGCGTATCTTCGGACAATATTCCTGAGGCCCTGTTTGCCGAGCGGGCAACTCGGCGCCGGCGCCTCCCGCTTTGAGCTTTCCGAGCGCCCGCGCCGGCTACGGAACGCGGCGGATGCGCACGCCGGTCGGCGCGAGTATTCTGGTCATGGCTTTGAGCATGACTGCGTTCGCGTAGGTGTATTCGTCCTGGCTGCTGTTGCGGCTGACGCGCAGCCCGAACGCGCCGTCCGGCCCGGGATCGATATCACGAAACCGTGTGACATACCCGAGTTCGTTGTTGTATCCCGCGTTGTAGCAGGTCGTGTCACCGGCCTGTTGGTTGGTGGAGATGACGGTGCCCGGAGTGCTGGCGTTGACGAATGAAACGGCGCCGAACAGCGTGCTGCTATGGTATCGGGAATCGCCACCCACGTACGCGCGCTTGTTGCGGTCGCAGTAGAGCACGATTTCATAGCGCAGGACGGGATCCAACCCGGTCAGGTGCAACACCCGGTCGTTCGTCCCGTACCAGTAGTTGCCGTCGCAGTCGACGATTCGACGGTGGCTCGCATCGGTGAACACGGCATGGGCGTCGGTGCCGCTTTTCGGATGCACGCCGGCAGCGCCGAAAAGATGGAGTCCCTGCACATCGAGTTTCGCCATGACGGTGCGGCCGGAGGCGTAGTCCGTAAGCAGCCCGGCGCCGATCCGGCCGGCGGCGGGGTCGTGGGCGGTATAGGCGGTGATGTTGGAGGCGGTCTGCTTGCTCATCCAGGCCAGGTCGTTGTAGGCGGTGAACGGCTCGCTGGCCGTCGAGCCGGTCATGGCGCTGACGGGCGGTGTATAGGCGCCTGCCCCGGCCGCATTCTCGGCGCGCACGGTGTAGTAGTAGGTGGTGCCTGCCGTCAATCCCGAATCCGCGAAGAAAAGCGTCTCATGGGGAATAGTCCTGATGTGGTTGGTCAGGGTGACCCAGTCGGCGTGTGCGGCCAGGCATCCGGTCAACACCAAGAGGGCACTCGCAGCGTCCAGTGTGTGTCGGATTGCGGTCGATCTCATCGAATGCCTCCTTGGTTCAACGTGCGGTGGCGCGTGGTTCGTGCGCGGGGATCCGCGTGCGTTACGGGGCAAAACCGGGAATGGCGGTGATGCGTTTGGACAACACCGAGACTTTCCGGCCGGTCGCGTCCACAACCTCGGCGCGCAGGTCATAGACGCCCGGTGCGGCCGCGGCTGCGTCCAGGGTGTGGCGCGCCTCGGCGCTCAGCGGCGCCTTGCTTTGCGCCACCACGCGTTGGGCGGCGGCCAGCGTCAGCGCGAGTTCATAGCCGGCGGTTCGCGACATGCCCAGTCCGGACACCGCCACCGGGAACGCCGGGCTGGGCAAAAGCAGGGTAGTGGACGCCGTGATGCTTTCCAACACCGGCGCTTTGGCCTTGACCAGTTCGATCCGGTCAAAATCCAGTTGCAACCGTGTGCCGTCGCGATAGTCGCTTTCGCAAACCGTGAAGAACACCTGGCGCAGGCTTTGCCAGCGCGCGGGCGGGCGGCCCGATTGCGCGATCAGGTCGGGAATGGAAAGGCGCAGGGTGCGCCATTCGCGCTGCAGGTCGCCGAAGTCGAGCTTCGTCTCGCCCTTGAAGCCTGAACTGCCACCCTCGTGGCTGTAGATGCCCACGAGGATGGGCGTGTGGTCGTCGGCCACCTCGTCGCGGTTCGAGTCGATGCGGTAGCGGAACACCAGGTAGTCGCAGTCCGCAAGCGGCACCTCGCCTGGCGCGAACTGGCGCAGGGCGCGCGGCCAACCCGCGAGATGCTTGCCGTCCGTCTTGCCCGCGGCGTCTCGGGTATGGTCAACGGCTACGGTCAGCCGCAGGACGGGGTGCGCGTCGGTGGCGATGACGCTGACCTTAGCCTCGGCTTCCGCGGCGCGCCAGGCGGAGAAATCCCCCCCGAGGTCACGGCGCTCGAGCCGGCCCTGCTTCTCGGCTTCCACCAGCCTGTCCGGCGGGGCGGGCGGCTGCCGGCTGGTATCGGCCAGGACGGATGGACTGGGTCCGCGCCGGGCGGCGGGATGGCGCAGCAGTTCCTCGGTCAGCCGGGCCATGCGCCAGCGCAGGGCGTCGAATTCGTAATCGTCGAAGGTATGCGGCGGCACATAGGAAGGAACGGCCGGAACGAGGTCCCAGACTTCCTGCACCAGTTCCCTGGCCTGGCGGACGAGGGCGCGGCAGGCGGGGGTCGCGCTGTGCTCGCGGTCATAGACCGCCTGCTGCAGGGTGTAGAGGTAGCGCAAGTCATCGCGTCCTTCGCGGAGGCATTCCCAGATCAGGGCCGGAATGAACTCGCCCTGTTCGTCAATGCGGTGCCCGCAGCCGGACTGGCCGGCGAGGTAATCGAAGGGATTGTTGTTCGGCTGCCAGCGCCAGTGCCAGGTAAAGAGCGCCGTGTAGCCGCTCTTCCAGAAGCCGAAGCCGTAGGTCATCCGTCCGCCTTTCAGCAGGACGGCGTGGTCCTTGACTTCCGCGACGACCTTGTTCGGATAGGACCAATACTCATAGCGCGGATCGGTCGTTGCCTTGGCGTAGGGCATGCTGAACGGCTGCCCGCACCAGGCGTCCACCGCGTTGGCCTGGCGGTAAATGTCGGCGTCGCCGGCCAGGGGGTCCTTGGTAATGTACGTGCGCACCCCGGCGGCGCGTATCGCGGCATAGACCTTGGCCACGTAGGACGCGGCCGTCGCGTCCGGCTCGTCTATGGGCCTGCAGATCAATTCCGGGTAGCCCTTGGCGGCATAGTGGACGCGAAAATCACGGTACGCCTGCTCGATGTCCCGGTACATGGCGTCGCCTTCCGGCAACTTGTTCCACTTCCCGTGCCCGCCGATCGTCCCGCCCGGCACATGGTGGCGGTAGAAACCGCCGAAGCCGCTGGACACGGGAATCGGTCCCTGGAAGCCCATGTCCAGCATCATGGCCAGTCGCTCTTCCGCATGCACCCGGACTTCGAAGGAACCGTCGGCAAGCCGTTTCTCGCTCAGGCCGAAGTTCGGGAACATATCGAGCCCGTAGGCGCGCATTTCCTCCAGCTCATTGCGGACAGCCCGATCCCTCAGCTCTTTTGGCACGTGACCGAGCTGCGGGCCATAGCCGGGAGCAAAGGCGGAATACTTCTTGCGCGGATCGCTCGACAGGCTGAACGATCCGACCCGCAGGGTAAGCGGCAAGACCGTCTCGGCGCCGTTCGCGGCGGCGATCGTAAAGGCGCCGCGGTACAGGCCGGGCCGGGCTTGCTCCGGCACGTGCAGGCGCAGCCAGAACCGGCGGCATTCGCCGCCTGGGATGTCAACCGCATCCACCTTCTCCAGCAGTTCCGGCATGCGCCGCCAGGCGCCCCTGCTGTTGTAGTCCGGGTAGTGGATGTTCCATTCGGTCACCAGGCGCAGATCGAGATGGTCCGGGGCAATGGCGGCGTCCGGGCTGCGCAACTCGGAAACGCTGACCCTCACGTCCGACAGGTTCCGCAGGGCATAGAGGGCGAACGTCGCCGGCTCGTATTCGCCGGGCGCGGCAAACGCCGCCAGCCCTTCGGTGCGTTCCTCGGCGCGGGGCACGGACACGGCGTAGATCGGCTGGGTGATCGGCCGCGTGAAGACCACGAAGCCGCGCGCCTGCTCCGCCGCGGTGGGCGGGGGCGGGGGCGCGTCCTCGCGGTACGGCACTTCCTTCATGCCCTCCGGAACCGGCGGCTGGGCGCGGGGCTTGCGGGGCCGCGGCGGCGCGACCGTTTCCGCGTGGACGTGGGCGGCCAGCAGCGCGCCAGCCAGGAGCACGAGGGTGCGGCGGTTGGAGCGGGGATACCGTGCGTTCATGTGGGTCCTCCTCTTCTTGGCAGCATTCCCGTCTTGTGTCTCATACTACTGGACAATCCGTGGTCCGACCCGGGTTCCCGAAACTGCCGGAACCGGAACCTGCTCACCGGGCCCGCCTCGTCTTCCTTCTGCCGGTTCCGGACGCGCGTGCCGGACTGCCCCGAGTTCTCCGCCCGGTTCGATCGAACGGTGAGGCTGGAGATCGAGTCGAGATCCCGGCGGACGCGAACTCGCGCTCGCCCTGGCCGCCGGCGGACGCACGGTGTGGCCTGCGGCCAGGCGTCGCTGAGCGCCGAAGCGCGCTATACCCTGAACGCCGCGGCGGTAGTATCCACGTCGGCCCTCTACGCAGGGGGGACGAGGGCGACATGACGCTTGTGCGCCACCGGCACGGATCATCGTCCTTTTCGATGCTCGGATATCCCCTTTGGCCTCCCCGGTCTATGGCAAGCGATCCAGCTAGTTTCCGTCCTTGACGCTATGTGCCCCTATCTTCCGCAGCTCAATCAGGGGACCGGCGAAGGCCGCGATGGTCTTTGGGAATCGTCTCGCACGGACATACCCTTCGGGCTGCCACCGCTCGTCGTCGCTCAAGACCATCAGGTCGGTCGCCACATGCCCGCCGCCCGAAGCGTCGCGCGTCAGCTTGATGCTGCCGCCGTTGAAGTTGCCGATGGACACGGGTGTCCAGTAGAACGTCTCGAGGCTGGTGGTGTAATAGAGGTCGCCTTGCGGGCCTTGGACCGGGCCGAACGTCTTCCCGTTCACCTCGATCTTGATCCCGGTGACATCGAGGACGGCGCCGCGATCGGAATAGGACTGGCGAATCCACAACGTGTAGGATGCCGCCGGCGCCTGTTGCGCGCCGATTTCGATCTCGGCGCTGGCCGTGCGGTTCTGGTCGGTCGTCGCGCCCCAGACGAGCGCGCGGCCGCCGGCGGCGGACGCGATCTGCCTCACTTCCGGATAGGTCTGCCCCGTCCCGCGCTTGATCCGCATCTCCGTTACCGCAATATCTATCTTGACGGCCGCGGCGTTGTAACGCAACAGCGCCATGAGACTGCCAAGAACGACCAGGTATCGCTTCATCATTGCTCGCTCCCTTTCGCTGGTGTCGTGCGATAATCCGCCTGCCTGAGTTGATCAATGACTTCGGGATAGGATTTGTCGAAAGTGACCGTCCGGGTGGCCGCGTCCCATTTGGCTACCGGTATTCGTTTGCGATTAGGCGCATCCGCATCGAGCGTTTTCACGTACTTGGCCGCGGTCTCCGCGTCCAGGTATTGGAAGGTGTAGGAGACGGCGTTGGTTGCCGCCCGTTGTTGATCATAGGTCCTGTTTGCGCTCGGATCTCCCCCCTGAAGCGCGGTGAGCCGCCGCGCGGCGATCGGACTTGTCCCGGCGCCGATGTCCTTCACGGACACGCCAACGGTTGCCGGCAGCGTCAGGCCGGTATTCGGCTGCGAAAGGAAAGCGCGCCCTTCGATGACGTAGCGGAACACCCCATCGGCCACGGTCAGTTCCCGTATGTCATGGGGGGCAATGTCCCCGACGATCACGTCCACGGCCGCCTCTGCCCGCTCGCCGGGCTTCAGATCGACGAAGTTGAAACCCGGGCGGTCGGGCCACAACTGGCTCTCCGCATAGACGCGGCCGGCGAGCGAACGAGCGGATAGATTGTCAATCGCCAGCTTGAGCCGCAGTCGCGCGCCTTCTTCGATCGTGTCGCGCCAGGTGAGCGCTGCTCCGCTCTGGTCCTCGACCCGCAGACTGACCACCGGTTGATAGTCGCGCGCCAGCACGAGCATCGCCGCCGCGGAGAGGCCGGGTAGCCGGCACTCGATGAGATCCCCCTGGCGTGCCCAGGGAAGCGCCTGCAGCTCGCGATTCCCCTGGTCGCTCAGGGAGACAAGGCTGACGCTCACCACCCCGCGGCTCGCGGGCACACGCAGACGATAGTCGGGCGGCAGACTGCCGTCGCTGGGAAACAGGAAGATCAGATCCGCATGCGCGGCGAGCTGGCGGCTCATGAGCACCGGCCGTGTCCGGCGGTCAGGCGCGGCGAGCTGCATGTCCGGCTTGACGCCGGCCTCGAGGGCAAAGCCGACGATCAACGCCCGCAGACGTTCGGCGTTCCGGCTGGGCGAATAGGACGGGTCCAAAGTGAAGCCGTAGGAGTCGGAGAAATGATACATCATGCCCACGTTGCCGCACCAGTAGGTGGCGGCGCCGCGGCCCCACCGATTGTAGACCGCTGCCGCGCTGCCGTTCGGGTTCGTGGCGACGACCACGGCGCCGGCGCGCGGCCTCACTTCGCCGTAGAACCGCACGTTGGCCACCCGGTTCTCCAGCGTCTGCCCGTTCAGCTTGGCCCAGTGCGACCCCGGCAGGCTCGGCCGCATTCGCAAAACGATATTGTCGGCGCAGGCGCCGAATAGGGTCTCCTCGCACCCCAGGACATCGCCCAGCAGGAACTGCTGCCCTCGTCCCCGATAGTAGTGATCATAACGACTGCTGCGCGCCGAGGCGAACAGCCGCCCGCCACGCTCCACCCAGGTCCGAATCGCCGCGCACACCTCGGGTTCGAGATTGACCGCGGCGGGCAGCACCAGGAGCTTGTACGTCGACAAGCAGCCTGCCTTGATCTGCTTTTCCGTGACGATCCGGGTCGAGAAGCCCGCCTCGAGGAAGGCCTGATAGTAGCCGTACAATTCGCCGAACGGGGCGGGATCGTCGGGGTTTTGCAGCAGGGTGGTCCACGGATAGAGCAGCGCGACCTCTGCCGGCGCGCTCGCGGAGGTATTCAAGAGCGCCGCCCACCGCCGGATCTCAAACGCCATATCGGCATAGAGGAAAGCTTGGTCGCGCGGGCGGCCGACAAGTTTCTTGTCTTCCGTGAAGTGGCGATCGTTGAACTTCCCGAAGCCTTGCGCGCCCGGGTAATCGTACGCCTGGAAGATCTGGACGAACCGCACGCCGCGCGCGAGCTGGGCCCAGACCGGGACATAATCCGCATTGTACCCGGTCTCCAGATCATACAGCGGCTTCTCGTCGCCAAGCCCCAGCAGCCAACTCGTGGTGAACAGGGCATCCGAGACCCTCCTGTTGTAGATATGCACCCCGTTGACATCCTGCAGCGCCGCCAAGGCTTCCATGTCCACGCCCCACCAGGCATAACCGGCCCCACCGAGATAGCTTCCTTTCTTCGGCGCGCCCTGATGCATAAGGATCTCGGTCGTGTATCGGGGAAGTCCCATCGCGCCATATGCGCGCACCGCATCGCGTCCGACTTGGTGTATGTGATCGAGCGTCCAGCATCTGAACTGCATCCAGTTGAGCCACCGCGCCCGATCGGCCAAGGCGATCGGCCCGTTCGCATCGGGCTGGATGATCTCGTGAAGGCCGCCATACCGTGTCTGCCAATCCGCATTGAGCGCCGCGAGGGAGCCGTACTTTTTCGTCAGCCAGTCCCGGAACAACTGGGTGTCTTCAACATGATGGGCCACGTGGGCCCTGGGCTCGTTCATCAGGTCCAACAAGCCGGTGACCGCCATTTCCGACCGCCAGGAAAAATCCAGCCACTGCCGGACATGCGCATCCACGTCATTCGTCATTTGCGCATGCGTATGGGCGACCCCGCTCCGTTTGTGCATTCGCAGATTTGTAGAATGTGAGGTCCGATGGCCGCCTTCGGCTTGATAGTCCAAGCGCATATAGGAAGATGGGGTTTCCGAAGCGGTGATCCCATAGTAATGGTTTGCCAGGCAGCGGACGGAAACGCCGTCGCTCACCGGGATCGCCAGGCGGTATCCCCCCGTCATCGCGAAGGAGTAGAAATTGCTGCCGCTATTTTCGGGCAGAGCGGCGAGCCAGGGCGAATACACGTAGGGCGCGCCGTACAAGAAGGGGTCCGCGAGCGGACGGCTCTCTTCACTCTTGACGCCCGTCGTCAGGCCGGCGTTCCGGATCAGACGCGGCTCGCGCTGGCGGGGGTGTTGTGACGCGGCTCGCGGTTCGCTCCGGGCGCCGGCATGCTGCGGCGGATCGTACTGGGGGTCGTCCGTAAGCAGCGCCAGATCAACGACGGCATACCCGCGGTGCGGCCCGCGCAAAAGGCGCAGCGCGCCGCCCGAGAAGGCGCCCAGTTCGAATTTCCGCCAGAAGAAAGCCCGCACGTCGCCGCCGGCCGCCGCGCGCAGTTCGCCGATCGGTTTGTCCTTCACGACGACCCTGATGCCGGTAGTCGCCCCGGGCTGGGTGCAGCGTCCGCGGACCCACAGCACCCAGGGCCTATGGTTCAACGCACCGGTATCCCATTCGATATAGCCCTCTTTTCCCGCTTCGACCCTGTAATCCCAGACCACGGTCTTCCCGCCGGAAGCCTTGCCGTCTTCTTCAATCTGTGGGTAACGGCCCTGGCGCCTGACCCGGGTGGGAAACTGTTCCGCTTCCTTCACGATGATTTCGGCTTGCAGTCCAACCGTTGACGCTACAACCAGTGCCAAGCCCAGCGCCATAACCATCCTAGGCATTGCGACCTCCTTCCCTGACGGGCTGATTCTTCGCCCGCGGATCTTTCCGGTATGCCACTCCCCATCTTCGGAACGTGCGCCATCCGCTGCCGCGGCCGTCACGCGGACGGCCGCGGGGGCGTGGCGACGCGCTACTCGAGTGGCAGGTCTTCGAGCAGCCGGTCCATCTTCACAAATCTCCTTTCCCTTTTAGCGGCGTCGACCAGGTCGGCAAAGAAGAGGTGCTCGTACCGACGCCGAAAGGCGATCAGTTCCTTGAGGGCTGCCTGGATGCGGCGGAAGCGGCGCACGTCAGCGGGCAACTCGGCGCCGGCGCCGGCGCCGGCGAGACCGTCGTCGCCCAGCGCGCCGGGCGGCAGG
>JAFGHX010000019.1 GCA_016929905.1 Kiritimatiellia bacterium | reverse complement strand
TTCAAATCCAACCCCCGCTACCCGCCTACGCGTAAAGGCCAGCCGGCGACGGCTGGCCTTTCTTGCTGAGGAGAACTTGCTCGAGAACTTACTCGGGAACTTGCCTCGGAATTCTCCCGAGTAGGTCGCGCACAGCCGCAGGTTCGGGTTCCCGAGTAAGTTCGCGAGCAAGTTTCGGCGCCTTCCTCACGGGGCGAGCGTCAGCAGTTTGCGCGTCTGCCGCGGGTGGCGCGCGATGAAGCGCAACTCGTCGGAGACGAGCGGTTTCTGTTTCAACACGTTCGCATAGCGCGCAAGCTCCAGGATCTCACGCGCCTCTTCGTCCGACCGGAATTCGATTTCCAGCTTCTCGTACACGTTGCGGAACCCCTTCACGCCGCTGTATTCCCCCACGACGATCTGGCGGCCGGTTTCCACAATTTCCGGTTCGCCTCGCCCCAGCTCCTCGAAGTCGTACAGTTCGTAGTTGTGCCGGTCTTTCAGCACGCCGTCCGCGTGGATGCCGCTCGCGTGCGCGAAGGCGTTCGCGCCCACCCCCACCTGGTTCATGGGGATCGGGACGCGGAACGCATACGCGGCATACTTGGCCAGGCGCCATATCTTCGACAAATCGATCCGCGGATCCAACCTGTAACGGCCGGCGTAACCGGCCGATTTCTTCACGGCCAGAATCACGCTGAGCAGGTCCGCATTTCCGGCCCGCTCCCCCATTCCGTTCACACAAGTGTTCACGTAGGCGTCGACTCCCGCATCGACCGCGCCCTTGGCTCCGGCAATGGAGCAGGCCACGGCCATGCCCAGATCGTCGTGGCAATGCACCTCGATGGGCATGCCGGTCTCAGCGGCAAGCCGGCGGATGCGGTCGTAGATGGTGAACGGATCGTCGCAACCCAGCGTGTCGCAATATCGTACCCGGTCCGCGCCCGCGTCGCGCGCGGCGGCGGCGAACCGGCACAAGAACGCCATATCCGTGCGGGAGGCGTCTTCGGCGTTGACGCCGACCGACAGGCAGCCCAGATCCCGGGCCCGCCCCACGGCGGCCTTCACCACCTCGATGATGTCGGCCCGAGTCCTCACGCCCTGGAACTTGCTCTGAATCATTTGCTCAGAGGTGGACATCGACAGGTTCAAGTGTTTCACATGCGTCATCGCGCGGGCCTGCTCGACATCCGAGGCGATGCCGCGCACCCAGCCTTCGAGTCGGACCGGGGCCAGCACGCCCAGATCGGCAAGTTCCAGGTTGGCCGCGATGTAGTTGGTTTCATGATGCGTGGTCGGGAACCCGAACTCGGATTGAAAAACCCCCAGCTCGTTGAGATAGAGGTTAATCATCGTCTTCTCGAGTTTGGCCAAGCCCAGCCGCGCGGTCTGCACACCGTCCCGATTTGTCACGTCAATAATATAGATAGTCGGCTCGCTCACGGCCCGCCCTCCCCCATATCTGATCCTGAGGCGCCAGAGCATAGCCGAACCGGCACTCCTTCGCAACCGCGGCGTTGAATCGGGCGCCATTCTCGTTTTGACTCAGCTTCGTGGGCGGGGTGTCGAAGATCCGCCCGTGGCGGAGAACCCGCCCCGCCACACGTGCCCCAAATGGGCCGCTTGCGACACTGGAGGGACGGCTTCCACGCCGGCCCCTCTCGAATGGCAGGTCATCATGCGAATGGCGGATTCGGGGTTGCGCGCTCTTGACAACGCGCGCGCGGGCGCGTCATGCTTGACGCATCACAGAAGGAGGCGCGGGGTCATGACGAAAGAGGTGCGTACGGCGATTGTGGGCATGGGGATCGGCCGCAACAACGGGCGTGCAATCGGCAGCGATCCGCGCGGGCGGGTCGTCGCGCTTTGCGATCTGAAAGAGGACCGTATGGCGGACTTTGCCAAGGAGCTGCCGGCCCCGGTCAAACTGTACACGGACTACCGGCAGATGTGCAGGGACCGTGAGATCGATGCGGTTTTCGTGGGCACGCCCAACCAGTGGCACGTGCCGATCGCGATGGAGGCGGTGAAGCACGGCAAGCACGTCCTGATCACCAAGCCGTTGGCCGACGCGCTGGCGCCTGCACGGCGGCTGGTGGACGCGGCGGAGAAGGCCGGCGTCGTCAACATGATGTCGCTCTCGACCCGGTTCGGAGCCGCCGTCCGGCACCTGGGCCGGCTGGCGCAGGAGTCGTTTTTCGGCGAGCTGTACTACGCCCGGGCGCGCAGCATACGGCGCAGCGGGATTCCGGCCTGGAACCTCGGCTTCATCCAGGAAGGCGGCGGCGCTTTCCGCGACATGGGCGTCCATGCGCTCGACGCGGTGTGGTGGCTGCTCGGTTCGCCACAGCCCGTGAGCGTGACCGGCGCGGCGGGCGCGAAGTTCGGCCCGCGCGGGCGGGGCTACTGGAATTTCCAGACGCCGCCCAAGTCCGTCTACACGCAGTACGCGGCAGACGACTACGGGGGCGGCTTCGTGAGGTTCCAAAACGGGATCGGGCTGCAGATCGAGAGTTTCTGGGCCTCGCATCAGGCGCCCGAATTCCAGATTGAGCTCTTCGGGACCGAGGCCGGCGCCAAACTGAAACCGTTGACCCTCTACACGACAGTGGACGGTGCGGCGCACGACACGACAGTCGCGCTGCCTGAAAAGGGCACGCCCAGCCCCTGGGCCATGATCGCCGGGCACTTCATCGCGTGCATCCTCGACGGCACCCGCTGCGACGCGCCGTTGCGCCACGGGCTGATCGTGCAGGAGATGATGGAAGCCCTTCTGAAAAGCGCGAAAGCCGGGCGGGAAGTCCGGTTGAAACAGTAGAAACGGCCTCCGGCCCGCGCCGCCGCCGGAAAGGCGACGGCGGCGCGCCGCTCTGAGGCTGTACCAAACCGGGCAACAGCCCTTTCGGCCTGAGGCCGAGACTACAGCCGGCTGAAACCACCGGTTCGGCAGGCAACGGAAACGACGAAGTGGAAAAAGAGAGGGAGGGAGCCAACGTTCAACGTTCAACGTTCAACATTCAACGTTCAACATTCAACGTTCAACATTCAACGCTCAACATTCAACGCTCAACATTCAACGCTCAACATTCAACGCTCAACATTCAACGCTCAACATTCAAC
>JAFGHX010000197.1 GCA_016929905.1 Kiritimatiellia bacterium | reverse complement strand
GGGAGGCAAATTCCCGGGCAGGTTCTCGAGTTCAGCCGCAGGCTGATCGGCCCCCGGCCGAAAGTTCTCGCTCACGTTTCAGTACGCCACATCCAGCACGGCCATGGCCCCGAATTCCGGCACGCGGACGATCGCGTCATTGCCGTCCTGCTCGACCGCGAGCAACCGGCCACTCACCATTTCGGTAACGGTGTCGGGCCGCTTGCCGGTCCCGTTCCGGATGACCACGCTGACGCCCTGAACAGGTGGCGGGGGCGTATTCTGGGCGGCGATCAGGGCCTCGTAGTCTTGAGGATTTGTCGTGCGGTCCGCCCGCCGGGTGTCCACCCACGAGAAATCGTTGGCGAGCGCGACCGTCAGCCGCGTACCGGGTGCCCGGGAGAAGGGGACCACGTGCAGCTTCTCAGGGCCGCCGAACGCTAGGACAGGCGTCGCTTTCGCCAGGTGCTCAATCTGTGCCATGAACGCCCGCGACGCAGGCGCAAGCCCGGCGGGCGTGTGCCACTGCCATTCGTCCTTCTGATACACGACCGTCCCGCCGCCGCGCTCGAACGTCGCGATCGCAGATTGCATGTTCGGCGTGAGCGTGTCGCGCTCGGGAACGAAGAGGAGCGCGCAACCCGCCGGCACGCCTTCTTCCAGTTGGCTGTCGGTGACGAATCCGACGGGCAGATGCGCCCGGAGCAGCGCGCGATAGGCGCCGTAGAGCGGGTACAGGACCCGGGTGTGCGCTTTGGCCGGCTCCGAGGTGCAGGCGTCCCGGGCCCGTTCGGAGAAGTGCAGGACCGCCCAACGCAACGGGAGCGCCTGGAAGAAGGACGGGGACACCCGGTTCCCGAGTGCGAGCGCGTCGTTGAACAGCGTGCTCGTGGGGATCGTCTCCTCGGCGATGTCGAGGTTGGCTATGTTGCCGTGTGTCATGATGCCCGCCGCCGCGTGCACGGCAGCCGGCACGGTCTTGAGGGACGGCACCCAGACATGCGCCGGCCGCCCGTCCGTCGCGTCGCGGGCGAGCGCGTAGCCCATGGCGATCTTGACGTCCGGCTCATACGGCACGAGATCGGGCGGCGCGGCGAACAGGGGCCGCCTGGCGGTTCTGAATCCCATGTTGAATTCGGTCTTCTGGCTGTCCGCGATCCGGAAGAGCCGGCCCGTCATCTGCCGGTCGCCCATGCCCGGCCAGGTATTGCTGCCGATCAGCATCACGAGGTCCTTGCGCCGCTTGTGGAACTCGCGGCGATAGCGCAGGAAGGTGCGCTCGATCGTCAGGTTGTTGAAATCCTTCAGCTTCTGCCAGATGGGATCGGCCGGATCGGGCGCCGTGGGATGATCAAGCCCGGTCATCTGCTTGAACGCCGCCTGGCAGTACCGGCACCAACAGCAGTCCCTGGGCATGTGCACTTCGTCGAAATAGAACCCGTCCGCGCCGAGCTCGATCAGCTCGAGCGCGCGCGTCAGGAAGTAGTCGGCGTACGGCGAGTTGAAGCACAGCTTCCGGCCGCGCTTCCGGTACGGCTCACCCCGGCAGTCGCGGCAGATCCAGTCGGGATGCGCCTCGGCCGCGCCTTCGTCTTCCATGTGGCGATGGTACACGATGATGTGCAGGCCCTGCTTGTGGGCGCTGTCGATGATCTCTCTGGCCACGTTCCGGTCCTGCGCGTCAGGATGGAGGACCCCAACCTTGCTCGGCCACCAGGCGCCCTCGCCCCCGCTCTTGATATGGCGGACGAACACGTGCGCGCCCATCCTCTTGACATGCTCGGCGGCGTGCCAGAAGGCATCCTGATACACCGGGTTCTGCATCCGTCTTGCGCCCATGCTGAGCCGGGTGTGCAGGTGGACGCGGTGGCGCGCGTACCAGGCGGGCAGGTCGTAATCCGTGGCGCCGTCCAGCCAGTCCGGTCGAATCTCGGCGATCGGCCTGTCGATCAGGTTCCGTGTCTGTTCGTCGAGCGGCGTTGTCAAGTTGCCGGCAAACATGTTCGCCTCCGGTTTTTCGGTCAGGTCGTCGGTCACGTACAGACAGTCCAGGTGCACCGGCGCGTTGCCGAGCGCGATCGTGTTTGTGCCTTTGGCCAGAGCCGTCGTCGCGAGTCTCGCCCAGCCCCAGTTCTGCGCGCCGGTGAAGGCGGCGCCCGTCTTCGGAACGGTCGTGTTCTGATAGACGGGCGGTTCCTGTGCGCCCAGCGCGTACTTGAGAGTGCGTGGCCCCGTGCTCGCGTAGCGGAGCCAGATGGCGTAGCGCCCCGCAACCGGCACGTTGAACTCATACAGCGTGTAGCCGGGCCTGAAGACCCTGTAGAGCACCCGGTTCCCGCTCGCGCCCAACTCGAACCGCGAGGAGGCGTAGTCCCCGGCCTCCGAGACCCTCTTGCGGAAGGCTTCGCATTCGATGATGAGAGCGGTCTTCGCGCTCGTTCGGGCGGCCGCGAGCAGGCAGAGCAGGCCGGCGGTTCTCGTCAGGATCCGTATGCCGTTCACGGGTCCCCTTCCTTGCCTCGGCCCGGGTTCACCCCACCCACACGGGCGAGGACCAGGCCGACTCACGGTCCTTCTGCACGACGCGGACATAGTAGCTCGTCGGAGTCCCCGGGCCGTAGGCCGTGTCTTCCCATTCCAATCGACAGTCGTGTTTGCCGTGGCACCCGTGCGTATGCGCAATCTCGGCGTTCCTCACGATCCGGATATGGTCCAACCCGTTCGTGCCCCGGCAGACGACGGAGAGTTGCGGGGCCGCGCCGGCCGGCAGTGCGGGCAGCTCGGTGCCCATGAGCGCACCGTTGACGCGCACATCCAACAGGATGGGCGTGCCGGTCGTGGCATAGCAGCGGCGCGCGTACAGCGCGTCGAACACGGCCTCGCGCGTGAGTTCGGGCGCCAGAACGGCCGCGCGGCCGGAGCCGCAGAAGTGGAACAGTTGGTGCAGTTTGCCGAGCGGGCTCTGTGCGGCGCCCGGGTGCCCGTCGTGGCCGTCGGAGGACGCGATCAGGCCGTAGCGTTGTCCGCGCCGGACGGCGTCCTGGAAGTCCTGGTTGCGGTATCGGTCGGAAACCCCGCGCGGGAAATCGCCGTAGTATTCGCTGGAGCCCCAGCAGGAGTAGACTTCGTACAGGCGGTCGTACGTCGGGTTGTGGAAAGCCAGGTTCAGCGGGTGTGTGACGGCGGAGGGATGGTGCGGCACGGTCATGAAGGGAACGCCGGTTTGCTCCATGGCGGCCCAGAGCTGCTGCGGCGTCCGGCACTTGGCGGGGTCCAGGGTGGGGCGGCCGCCCTCGGCGTTGGCGTCGAGCACCGCACCGCCTGAGGCCCGGAAGTAGACGTTGCGGTGCCCGTAGAGGTTGTTCGTGAATTCGTAGCCGGGCAGGCACACGAACCGGCCGTCCTCGTTGTGGGCGTCGGCCAGTGCCAGGTATTCGGCGGTCTTGTGGGGATCGATCTGCCATTCGTGCTCGGTGAGCGCATAGAAGTCCAGTGCGCCGGCCCCGCGCGCGAAGGCGTAGTTCTCGGCACGCGATCCGAGCCCGCAGCCCTTGTCCGCGCACTCGTCCATGACCTGCCCGCTGTGTGTGTGGATGTCGCCGAAGAACACGCGCAAGCCGCCCGCCGCAGGGCTCGGCTGCTGCAAGAGCCGCACGGCCGCCCAGAGGTCGGCGACCTCGAACAGCGAATTGGCCGGCGCGAACTGGACCCATCGCGCGGATTCCGGCCCGGCGACGCTTTGGGCGCGGATCACGGCGCGCCGGCCGGGCTCGAGCCAGGCGGTGGGCACGACGAGCAGGGCCGGTCCGAACGCGGCGCTGCTCTCGGCGGGGATGAGCGAGCTGAGACAGAGGCTCCCGAACGGTTCGGCGGTTTCGATGCGGTTAGCCGCGAACGCCAGCGCGCACTCGGGGCCGCGCCAGAGCTGGGAATGATTGACCGTGCGCACCGCGAGCGCCGGGCGGTCGTTGACGAACAGGTCCCAGCGCCCGCTGGGCTGGGGCAGGGGCGAGCCGTTCCCAAACCCGATGTTGAGTACGAACGCCACGCGAGCCCCTGCGCCGGCCGGTACCGGCGCCGTGTGCCACGACAGGCCTTTCTTCGCGGACAGGCCCAGCAGCCATTCCTTGCGGGCCCACATCTCGGCAAAGCCCGAGATGCGCAACCCGGCCGGCCGCGCCTCGCCGAGATCCACCGGCTGGGCGAACCCGTCGACCGGCGTGGCGCCGACCGCCTGTTCGATGGCATGCACGATCTCGCCGTGGATCGCGCGGCGGCCGTCCGGTCCGAAAAAGGGATACTCGACGTTCTCGATCTGACGGTCTTGCTGCATCGTTGAGGTGCCTCCAACGGGACGGCTGCCGCTCCGGCAACGCCCGGCAAAGGCCAGTATGACGCGCCGCGCCCCGCTTGACGACTCTTTTGCACGCGGATGGCTTGGGGCGGCCACGCGTCGCGCGAAGTTGCCCCGCCTCCTTCTCTCGCCCGATACATACAGGTCCTGGCCCGAGACCAGGCACGATACATTCCCTATGACGCTCATTTCTTGCGTTATGGGGATGATCTTGCCCGTAGCGGGGCAAGAGTCAGCGAAATGGTTTCGTGCACGTCCGATTGCAAGGGCTTGCAATCGGTGCGGCGACACTTTATCTATCTGGACGACATGAACATCGAAGATCGAACCACCGGAGAGTTCTTATGCTCAAACCGAACGACAAGATGCTCGAGTACCTGACCTGGGAACGCGGGGTCTTCTTCCATTTCGGGATCCGCACCTTCAACGAAGGGCGGCGGGACTGGGATTATGTCCATATGGACCTGAGCACCTTCGCGCCCGAGGCGCTGGATTGCGAGCAGTGGATCCGGACGGTGAAGGAAGCCGGGTTCACGTTCGCGGTGATGACGGCCAAGCATCATGACGGGTTCTGTTTGTGGCAGAGCGGCACATCCGACTATTCCGTGAAGAACACCCCGTGGAAGGGCGGAAAAGGCGACGTGGTGGCCGAGTACCTGGCCGCGTGCAGGCAGCACGGGATCAAGGCGGGGCTCTACTACTCGCCGGCCGATCAGATCGTCTTTCAGGCCAAGCTGGCCGAGCAGGCGCACAACGATCTGATCGCGGCGCACCTGACGGAACTGTGCACGACTTACGGGCCGATCGACTACATCTGGTTCGACAACTGCGGCTCGGACAAGTGCACGTACCGGTGGGACGCGTTCAATCACGAGATCCTGCAGCCGAACCAGCCGGACATGATCATCAACAGCAACGGGCCGGCCCACACGTACTGGGTGGGCAACGAAGCCGGCTACGCACCGTACCCCGCCAAGTACACCCACAGCCTCGAGGCAGAGGGCGAAAAGCGGTTCAGCCGCGAAGTGCTCGAGGCGGCGGAAGACGGCATGTTCTTCTCCGTGAGCGAAGCCGACTGCCGGCTGAGGCAGCGCAACTGGTTCTACAGCGCGCACGACGGGGATACCGTCAAGAACCTCGACGCGCTGATCGGCATTTACTACCTGTCCGTGGGGCGCGGGGTGCCGATGCTGATCAATGTGCCGCCGGACAGGCGGGGCCGGATCCCGGAGCGGGACCGGACGGCCTTGATCGGGTTCGGCGATGAGATCAAGCGCCGGTTCTCGAGCCCCGTTCGCACGCTGTCGGATTTCGCGCGCACGGGTAACCGGTTCACGTGCGCGTTCGCCGAACCCGCCTTCGTCAACCACGTGGTGCTGGCCGAGAATATCCGGAACGGTCTCAAGATCCGGCGGTACTCGATCAGCGCCGATTCCTTCACACACGCGCGGGAGCCGATCGAGTTGTTCTCGAGCACGCGGATCGGACACAAGGCGATTGCGCATTTCCCGACGGTCTATGTGCAGAAGCTGTTCGTGGACATCGAGGACGCCGACCCGGATTTCGAGCTGACGGACATTTCCGTCTTCTCCGTCCATCGCGCGCTGTGAGCGCCGGGTTCGCGGCGGGCCCGGCACGCTCACCTCGAGGAATCGCTCGCGAAGATCTGGCAGAAACCGGGGCGCTTTGCATATAATATAGACTTCGACGTGAGCCAACTCGCCGGCCGTGGAGTGAGTGCGGAGTGGCTGTCCGGCAGGAAACACATCGTGGCCAAGATGAACAAAGCGAGGGCGACCCGTTCCCAGCCGCTGACGCTGGCGGCTCTGCGCGAGTACGGCGAGCTCGATGCCTTCGCCGCGCCCGGCGATTTCGAGCCGGCGGGCGAGTGGACGAATACGTATCGGCTCTGGTTCGTGGGCGGCCGGGGGCCGGGGTTCCTCAGCGTATCGCGGCAGCCCCGGCTTCGCCAGGAGGCTTCGCCGGGGCCGGCCCGGCTTCGGGAGGACGCGTCGCCCGGGCAGGCGGTTTCGGCCGACGGCCGGTTTGTGCTTGCGATCGAGCGGCTCGTCGTCCAGTCGGCCGGCACGATTCACCGGACCACCGCGCGGATGACGTGCGCAGCCGATGCGCTGGGCTCGCCCCTGCGCTGGGAGCTCGAGTCCCGGATCCTGGCCCGGGACGGCCGGCCGTTGCCCGCCGCGGACGTGCGGGAAACGGGTGTTGCCGAGAAGGGACGAGTCCGGATCGGGACGCGTGAGCGCGAGATGCCGAGCGCTTTCACGTGCAACTGGTCGCTGTTCGAGGCTGTCCAGCGCTTGCCCGGCACGGATACGGGCGCGCTCCGGTTTGACCTGTTGGAAGATCTGGACCAGCCCAAACGCGGCCACCAGCTTTCCTTCCTGAAGGCCGTGCCGTTCGATACGGGCAAGGCGCGGCTCGATCTGACCGGCTATCAGCAGCTCGGCACCGGCGTCTTGCCGTACACGTACTGGGTGGACGCGCGGCATCGGCTGCTCTTCGCGATCAGCGGGCTGCGCGCGTACATCTACGACCCGAACGCGCGGGCCGAGTTCGACCGGCGGCTGGCCGCCCGGGCCAAGCGTACCCCGGAAAGGGACCCGGAATGAACCCGACCATGAGCAGCGGGGCCGGCTCGATGAGCCGCCGCCGATTCCTGAAATGCGGCGCGGCGGGCAGCATGGCCTTGCTCGCCGGTGCGCGGGCCGGCGCTGTGGCCCGCGCCCGGGCGACGCCCGGACGGCCGAACATCCTGTTCGTATCGACCGACCAGCAGCATCTGAACACGATCGCGGCGCACGGGTGCCGGGGGATCCGCACGCCGAACCTGGACCGGCTCGCGTGCCGCGGCGTGTCGTTCACGCAGTCCTATTCCACCAACCCGCTCTGTTCGCCCGCGCGAAGCAGTTGGTTCACCGGCCGCATGCCGTCGGAGACGGGCGTGGTGGTCAACGGCAAGCCGATCCGGCGCGGGATGCCCACACTCGGCCATTGGCTGCGCGAGGCCGGCTACGAAACACCCTTCGTCGGCAAGTGGCATCTTCCGGGCGCCTGGCCGGCGCAGATCGACGGGTTTGACGTGATTCCGGCCGGCATCAACGGACTGGGCACTATCGGCGATACAGCCATATCACGGGCCTGCCAGGGCTACCTCCGGAACCGGAAGAAAGCCAAGCCGTTCTTGTTGACCTGTTCGTTTCTGCAGCCGCACGACGTCTGCCAGTTCGTGAGCATGCATCGCAGCGCGGCGGACGAGATACCCTATGCCGGGCTCGAGCCGCAGCTGCCGCCGCTGCCCGTCAACTTCAATTTCGATCCGAACGAACCGGCCATGCTGCGCAAGCGCACGCGCACGCCGTGGACGGAGCGCCAGTGGCGGTACTACATCTGGAACTATTACCGACTGGTTGAGATGGTGGATGCCGAGATCGGGCGCGTGCTCGAAGCGCTGGATGACGGCGGCGAGGCGGCGAACACGCTGGTGATCTTCACCAGCGATCACGGCGAAGGCTGCGGCTGCCACCAGATGGTACTCAAGAACTACCTCTACGATGAGGCGGCGGCCGTCCCGTTCATCGCCGCCTTCCCCGGCCGCATCGCGGAGGGGCAGACGGACAGAACCCATCTCGTGTCCGGGCTGGATATCGTGTCGACGATCTGCGACTACGCCGGCGTCAAGCCGCCGCCCGGTGTGCTCGGCTGCAGCCTGAAGCCCCTGCTCGAAGGCGGCACGCCGACATGGCGCGAGTTTGTGGCCGCCGAAGTGCGGGTGACCGGCCGCATGATCCGGACGCCCGACTACAAGTACATCGCCTACACCGACGACCCCGCCGTGCAGCTGTTCGATATGAAGAACGATCCCGGCGAGACGAAGAACCTGGCCGAGGACAGCCGGTACGCCCAGGAACTGGCGGCGCACCGCAAGCTGCTCGCCGAATGGGAGGCGCGCCTGCAGCCGGCGCCCGGGACGTGAAGGGAGTGAGGTCATGTTTGACATCGTGATCGAGAACGGGACCGTGTTTGACGGCGCCGGCAAACCGGGGGTTCCGGCGGACGTCGGGATCGAAGGGGAACGGATCGCGGCACTCGGCAATCTCGCGCGTGCCGAGGCGAAACGCCGGATCGATGCCGCCGGCTGCGTGGTGGCGCCCGGTTTCATCGATGTGCACACGCACCACAACAACGAGATGGACGGCGGGATCGAGAACATACCCGGCGCCGATAACTACCTGCGCATGGGCGTGACCACCTGCGTCGGCGGCAATTGCGGCGGCGGGCCGATCGAACTCGGCGCACACCTCGACCGGGTCGGCCGGCTCGAGATCCGGACGAACTATGCGCTGCTCGCCGGGTGCAACACCGCGCGCAACGCCGTGCTGAAGGAGGAGCGGCCGGGCAACGACGACGAGCTCGCCCGGATGCAGCGCCTGGTGCGCCGGGCATTCGAGGAGGGCGCCATCGGCCTCTCCTCCGGCGTGCGGTATCTGCCCTTCCTCACCACGCGCGAACTGATCGCCATGAGCAAGGTGGCCGCCGAGTACGACAGTTTCTATGTCAGCCATATCCGGGACGAGGGCGCGGGTCTGCTCGACGCCGTGGCGGAAGTGGTCGAGATCGCGCGCCGCAGCGGCGCCGCCGGGCAGGTCTCCCATATCAAGTGTTACGGAAAGGACAACTGGCGACAGAGCGAGAAGGCGCTCGCCCTGCTCCGTGAGGCACGGGATAAGGAGGGGCTGGACGTCAGTGCCGACCAGTACCCCTATACCGGCTGCTTCACGGGGCTGGCCGGTACCCTGTTCGGGCAGGAGACGATGTTCCGGCTCGGCAAGCAAGGCGGACTGGCAAACCTGCTCAAGAGCGACCTGCGCGACGAGGCGCGGGCCGCCTTTGAAGAGCGGCTTGCGGAACTTGACGATGGGCGCGGCATCATCCTGGCCCCGCTCAACCCGCATCCCGAATTCCAGGGCAAGACCCTGGCGGAGTATCTGGCGCAGCGGGGCGGCGACCCGTTCGAAGCAAGCGTGAAGCTGTGCGCCGTGGACCACATTTCCGCGATCTATCTGGCGATGTGCGAAGAGGACGTGCAGACCTACATGCAGGCGCCGTTCGTTATGGTCGCCTCCGACGGACACCTGCGCGTGTTCGGCAAGAGCTTCTCGCACCCGCGCAATTTCGGCACCTTCCCGCGGGTCCTGGCCCGGTACGTGCGCGAGGAGAGACTGCTCACCCTCGAGGAGGCCGTGCGCAAGATGACCAGTTTCCCCGCCGACCGGCTCGGTTTCCGGCAACGCGGCCTGCTGGAAAAGGGCAAGATCGCCGACGTGACCGTGTTCAACCCGAAAACGATCCAGGATACCGCGACCTTCCGGGAAGGAAACAGCTATCCTAAAGGCATCGAACTCGTCCTGCTGGCCGGGCAAATCGCGCTCGAGCACGACACGCCCGCCGCGCGCGGGTTCGGGCGCGTCATCAGAAGGGGGGACGGGTAGGGGGGGGCGTTGCCGCGCGCACAAAAGGACGCCCGGCCCCCGCGCGTGTCGCCGCGGTCGGGACCGGTGCACGGGGCGCAAGGCCTCGTCCGTGCCGGCTCCTATTCGCCCAGCGCTTCGGCCACGCGGCTCGCCTCGGTGGCCGAACCGGGTGCGCCGGATAGCCCTTCCGCAATGGCGGCCAGCCGCCGGCATTCCTCGACGGCCGCGGCGCGGTCCAGCGGCTTGGGCTGCGGGCCGACTGCGCGGATGAAGTTGTCGCGGTAGATCTTGGCCAGCGCATCGCCGGGCAACGCCATCCCGCGAATCACCCCGTCTTCCGGCGGGCCGAGCAGAAAATCGGCTCCATCGGGGACACGGAACGTGTCTTCGGTCTCGAGCCACCGGAAGACGATGCCCGCCCGGAACCGCGCCTGGTCCGGGGTCAGGCCGCTGGCAAGGTCGGTCCCGAACACGATACGGTCCGAGTACCGGATGAAGAACTCCCGGCCTGCCGCCGGGTCGCGAGACATGTTGTACAGCATCTCAATTCCGGGCGCGAGGTCGAAGCGCACCGACGGGTGTTCGTCGAGGAACCGGGCAGCCCGCGGCAGGTCCGCGGACAGAAAATAGAAGTGGGCGAATATCGCGTTCAGGTTCGGATACTCGGCCAGCACCTCGTCCACTTCCGCGTAGAGCTGCTCTTTCGTCACGTCATCCGGGCCGTAGCCCCAGTTGCGCTCCTTCGCCCAGCCGGGCGTGGTGGCGGGGTCCCAGAACTCTTCCGGGTCGTTCACGTGCCAGACCATGGGCGTGCGCATTTCCTCCACGCGCGCCCAGTACTCGGCGAAATACGGGTCGGTGATCGGCACGTCCATCTCCTGGCGGGAGGTCGGCTTGCCCTCCAGCATCTTGATGCCGTCGCAGCCGATCCGGGCGAAGATCCCGGCCTGTTCGGCGAGAGTCGGCGTCTTGACCATGCCGTTCGAGAGCCGTTGCGCGTGGTTCAGACCCGCAAACACAAAGAACGTGTCCGGGTGACGCGCCTTCATGTACAGCGACTGCGGCAGGCCGCTGCCCTCGCGCGGCTTCTGGATGCTGACCAGGTTGATCCGCTCGATTCCGGCCGCCTCGCGAACAGCCAGCATCGCCTGTTCCTGCCGGCTGTTGCCCATGTGCACGTGGCCGTCGATGATGCCGTCCTGCCTGGAACCCCATTCGCTCATGACGATCCTCCTGTGGCGGAACCGTTGTCCGACCCGATCCCACATTCACAAATGCAGCCGCCGGGTGTCAAGTCCCGTCACGGGCCGCTTCGAACGCCACTGCCCTCGACGGGTTCGGGAAAGAGAAAGGGACGAAGCGTCGGGGCTGGCCCTCCCTCCACCCACCCGTGCATTCTGCCAATCTTCCATCCTTCCACTCTTCCTCTCTTCCAGGCTCCCCTCCCGCCGGCCGGGCGCGCACAGACCGTCCGGGCCTGGCCGCACCCGGTTTTTCGCTTGTCCCCGAGCGTGCCCGCACGGATAATGGCCGGGAGTCGGACCGCCGTTCTCGGTCGACGCAACCGGTGATGTCTTCCGTTTCTTCCAAGCGTGTGCTCGTGTACGCCTGCGTGGCCGCGGCGCTGAGTGTCGGCGCTGTGTTCCTGTTCGGGCTGCCCCTGGCTGCCCGCCTCCTGTCCGCACGCCCGGCTCCGCGCCGGAATGCCGACAGGACGGCACCGGGCCCGGAGCCCGGCCCGCACGCCGGGCGGCGTGCGCCGCCGGACCTGTCTCAGTACGAGAAGGAGACACACTCGTTCGGCGCGATGCCGATCGACGAGAGCTACGCCCTGGCATGGGCGACAACCTTCCATGCCATGCGCCGGCGGCACAGCGGGTTCATCCGGTACCTGCGCGCGGTCGAGACAGGCAGCGGACCCGCCAACCCGCAGGAGCACGAGAAACTGTCCGCCGAATGCTTTGGCGCGTCGTTCGAGTCTTTTACCCGGGAGACATTGGATTACATGCGACGGTTCTAGACCTGTGCCCGTGCCAGGGCTGGCGGGCGGATACCGGCGCGCGGCCGCGCGCCGCGTGCACCGTCTTGTCTTGTGGGTGCTGCTTGGCCTTGGCCTGCCGGGCCTGTGCCGTGCGGCCGGCGCGGAGCCCGGCGCGGATCCGGCCGCCCGCTGCTGTCCACTGCTGTTCGTCGACGGCATGCTCTACGTCGAGACGCACATTCCGCCCGTACGGAAGAAGATCCTTTTCTTGTTCGATACCGGTACCACGCGCTTCGCCGTGCGGCCCATGCTGGCCGAGCAGCTCGGCCTGGCCGCCGACGCCACACAGCGCCTCTCGCTGCGGTTGGGGGAAATCGAAATCCCCGATGCCGAGGTCGTCGTCTGGGAACACCCGTTCTGGCGCCCGCCCGCCGGCCTGGTCAAGACGCGGCTTTACGGCGGGATCCTGGGCTTGAATCCGGCGTTCAAGCCGTACTATACCGTCATCGATTACCCGGGCCGAAAACTCACGGTCTACCCGCCGCTTGAGCCGGGCGCGCGCATGAAGGTGCGCGGCAGGCCGGCGGCCGTCTCGCCGTTCACCTGGGCCGGCGAGCAGATCTTCGTCGAGGTCGATATCAACGACCGCCGCGTGGGCTATTTCCATGTCGATACCGGGATACCCGGCGCCACGAAGATATCCAGCCAGGCCGCACGCGACGCAGGCGTAACCAACGGCGCGTGCGAGCTGTTCTATGTGGGAAAAGCGAATATCGGCGCGCAGCGCCTGAAAATGCTCGATTCGGATCTCAGTACCGGCCCGTTCAGCTACGCGAAGCTGCCCGGCATCATCGGCGCGATCGGCGCCGAAACCATGCGGCCGTTCGAGATACACTTGGACTTTGTCGGGAGCCGGATTGCGTTCGTCATTCCGTGAGAAAGCCGGCCGAGCCGGCAGACCGGGCAAGAGAGGAGCCGCGCATGAGCAGGACCCTGTCACCTAGGAATCGGGCGGCCGGCCCGCGGAATCTGCTGCTTTGGGCACTCCTGCCCGCACTGCTCGCCTGCGGCTGCGGCCAGGAGCGCGCCGGGCCGGCACACGCGCTGCTGGGGCACTGGGTCTCCGAGACCGAGGACGTACACTACTACTTCAGCGAAGAGGAATTGATCATGGTCGAGCCCGGCCGCACAATGCCTCTGCGCTACCGGCTCCTGGAATCGGACTCGGACGGCGGCTGGATCCGCATCCGCGTGACGACCGGTTACGGAACCGGTCATGACAAACACCTCGAATTCGGCCCGGACAAGCGCACGTTGACCTCGACGGTCAAGCCGCTCGAAGGGCACACGTTCGCCGCCCCGGTCAAGTGGCGCTACGTTGACGCCGGAGGCAGGCCGTAGACAACCGGCCCGCCAGAATGTGAAGCGATTCTTACGCGGACCGTTGGCACAGCCGCATACCCGAACGCCGCCATGAAGCCGGTACAAACGGGCGTGCGCAGGGCAGGGAGGAACGCCGCCATGGGGAACTGGATGCGAAAACACGCCTCGCGCCTGTTGACCGGTCTGGTCTGCTGGCTCTCGGCGTATGGCGCTGAGCCGAACCCGTATCGCAAGTGGGGCTATTACGGCGGCAGGACGGTCGAGGGTCGACTGGTGCGGACCATAGGACAAACCGTCGTCATCGAACGGCGCGACGGACGACGACTCGCGGTTTCCGCCTCCTTCCTGTCGGAATCGGACCGCCGCTGCCTGGAAACCGGCAGCGAAGCGGAGCCCGCGGTGACCCTGCGGCTCGACGTCGCTCCGGACGACACGGCGGAGCGTGCCGCGACGGAGGCCCCCGAGCAGGCCGCCGCGGAACAGGCCGCGGCGCCGAAACAGGCGGATGTGTCCTCGCACCTCCCCCGTCCCGCGCACATCGACCGCCAAGCTCTGTGCGACGCGGCCAGGGCCGCCGGCTTGACCCGGCGGGAGGCCGAGAGGATCGTTGCCGAACGCGCGGAAGACGGCTCCGAACAGGCGTTCCTCGCGAAACTGACCGCACCCGTGCCTGCCGGCGGTACGCACGGCGCCTTGGCGCCGGGCGCACCGGTCAATGCCTGCGGCGCGGATCCGCGTGACATTCTTCGGGATTGCCAGCCGGCCGCCACGCCCGACGCCTTGGCCGACGGGTACCGCCAGGCCGTCGAGAACGGCGCGGTCTCTTTCGCCGAGTTCTGCGCGGGCTACGCGGCCCTGCGCCAGCGCGGCTATGCTCACCGCGAGACGCTCGCGCTCCTGCGCGAACTCGCCGTCCTGCACCAGCCCGTGCATTGAGTAGCCCCGGCCGCCCGTTCGACGAGGGCAGAGCGAAGCCCCATTCTCGTGCGGGCGCGGGCACTCGACGCTTGCGCATCCCGTCGCCCGCTTCTAGAATGCACCTCAGTCTCCGCTTGCCGTGAACGAACGACCGGAGAGCCTGGACCATGCCGGACCGCATGACTGCCGCATGCCTTCTCGTTTTCGCTTCGATTGCCGGCGCCTGCCAGGCCGCCGACCCCGCCGATGAGACCGCGAGGCCGTGGGAACAGGCGGCTCCGGGCCCGGTCGATTTCACCGGCACGTGGGAACTGGACCTGCGTGCGTCACGGTCGGAGGCGTTCGACCGGATCATGGCCCTGCAGGGAATGAACCGGCTCGAACGGACACTCCTCAACCGCGTCGTCGTCACCCAGGTGATCCGCCAGGAAACGAACGACGTGCTCCGGCTCGATATCCGAAGCACGTTCATCAGCCGGCAGGAGGTCCAGTACCTCGACGGGCGCGAGATGACCACGACGAACTTCAAGGGGAAAGCGGTTACCACCGTCTCGTCCTGGAATCAGGACCGTTCCGCGGTGATCGGGAAGATGCCGCTCAAGAGCCGGGACGGAAAACCCGGCCTGCTCACCATCACGCGCGCCCTGAGCCCCGACCGCAAAACCATGTACCTGGTCATGACCTTCGCCGGCGAAGGCGAGGAGCCGAGCCAGGCCCTACGCGTCTTCCACCGGAAGGAATAGACGCGGCCAACCCCGACTCCGCCTTCCACCGCGATTGCCGGCAGGTCCGCCAGATCCGCGTATACCCGCATTCCGGCCTGAGGCAACTCTCAACCGTGAGTCCGCTCCAGAGAGCGGCTCGCGAGGACGCTCGCCCTCCCATTGAGCGTGCGTGGTGTACGAATGGAGGGCGAGCGTCCTGAGGCTGTCTCAAAACCGGGGAACAGCCCTTACGGGCTTAACTGCAAACGGCAGAAACCACCAGATATGTCGTTTGTAGTTAACGCCGTAAGGCGTGTGGCAACGTGCGAGTCGGGTTTTGAGACAGCGTCTCCTCGCGAGCCGGGTTGCTGGTGTGGGCTCTGCCATCAACCAGGGGCCATTGACCATCTCGCCCCCTACTGCCAACGCCACAGCCGCACAGCGTTGTCCCAGCCGCCGCCGCCGGACGCCAGTAGATCGCCCTCGGGCGAGAACGCGACGGAACGCACCGGGCCGGGGTGCCCCGTCAACACGGCGCGCGGCCGGCGTGCGGCGATGTCCCAGAGCCTCACCGTTCCGTCCGCGCCGGCGGAGGCCAGAACCGAACCGTCGGGCGAGAAAGCCACCGATCGGACAGCGGCCCAGTGCCCCTGGAGCGTGCCGTGCTCCGCGCGGTCGATAAGGCCCCAGAGCCGCACGGCGCCTTGCGCCGTGCCGACGGCAAGCAACGCGCCGTCCGGCGAGCAAGCCGCGCACATGGCATAGCCGTCGGGAACGGGCAGGCTGGTCAGTTCCGCCCGGGTCGGGACGTCCCAGAGTCTCACCGTCCTGTCATAGCCCGTGGAGACGAGCGTCAGGCCGTCGGGAGCGAAGCACACGCCGCTTACGGCATCCTCATGCGCCGTGAGTATGCCCAGGGCCTTGCCCGCCTTCGCGTCCCACAGCCGGATCGAGCGGTCCGTGGCGCCGGATGCCAGGATGGTCCCGTCCGGCGAAAATGCAACGGCACGCACGCACCCGGCATGGCCCGTGAGCCTGGCGGACTCCTTGCAGGTACCGGTTGCCAGGATCCGCACGGTGCAGTCCATCGCGCCGACGGCCAGCAGCACGCCGTCGGGCGAAAAAACGACGCAACTCAGCGGCCCGTCGCTGCCACGCACGCCGCCGGTCTGCCGCAGCGCCGCGACGTCCCACAGCTTCAGTTCGCCCCGGCCGCCAACCGAGGCCAGCGTCCGGCCGTCCGGTGCGAAGGCGACGCCCGTCACGTCGTCATCGTGCGCGCGCAGCAGCGCGAGTTGCCGCTGCGCCGCCAGAGCGTACAGCCGCGCAATGCCGTCCAGACTCGCGGTCGCCACGTACGTGCCGTCGGCGGAGGCGGCGACGGCCTGTACGCCCTTGGCCTTGTCGTCCAGCACCGCAATGGACCGGCCGGTCGACTCCTCCCGCAGTTCCAACCGGGTCCCGGCCGCCGCGACGACTCGTCCGCCCGGCAGGAAGGCTGTGCCGGCCGCGTTGCCCACGAGGCGGTGGATCTGTTCCCGTACCTGTTGTTCCCAGGTATCCTTGTCCGCGACGGGCGGGCCCCGCTCCGGCGGGAAAACGATCGCGTTCGTTTGCCCGTACGCCAGCGTGCCGGCCATCTCCCGATGTTCCACATCCCAGATATGGCACTCACGGTCGCGCGCCCACGTCGTGGCCGGCGGTTCCGTCGATACCAGATACCGGCCGTCAGGGAAGAAGCCCAACGCCTGCACCTCGCGCCGGTGCCCCTTCAACAACGCCACCTGCCGGCCCGCAGGGACGTCCCATAGCCGGATCGAACGGTCCGCCCCGCCCGTGGCCAGTAGCGTGCCGTCCGGCGAGAAGCAGGCGCACAGAACCGCGCTGCCTCCAGCTTGCAGCACGCCCTCCTCGGTGTGTTGTGCGATATCCCAGAGCCTGACCGTCCCGTCGCTGCTCGTCGACGCGAGCCGGCGGACATCCGGCGAAAAGGCTATCGAGCGGATCGGCTCGCGATGGCCGCGCAGCATCGCTACGTTCTTGCGAGTTGCGATATCCCATAGGCCGACGCTGTTCGTCCGGCCGTCTTCCCAGCCCCCCGCTGCGAGCAGGGCTCCGTCCGGCGAAAAGGCAACGGTCGTCAGTTGATGCCAGTAGCCCGGCAGATCGACCGACGTCTCTTCTTCGGCGAGCAGACCGGGCGGCAGAACAAGTGCTCCCGCCAACACGGCTGTCCGCCGGAAGCGCGACCAACTCCTGGGCAATGTCTTCCCTCCAGTTCCGTGCCGCCACAGCCGAAGGCGATGGCGCAAGCCGAGGCCGGGGCCGGCGTTCGGTGAACGCCGCCCTGCTCAGCCCGGATGCGTCAGCGTATCTACGACCTGATGCACTTCGTCAGCGAGTGGCTCGTCGGGAGCCTCGCCCCGCGTCTGCACGTCCGCCAATCGTCACGGAGGGCGAGCGTCCCCGTGAGCCGCCCCGCGCACATCCGTGACGGGTCTGATCTAAGCGCGGTTCGAGACTAATCCTCAGCCTTCACCTTGGCCTGCGTGACCGCATTGTCCCGGTACCGGTAAACCAGGCTCAAAGCCGAGCCGCCGGGCCGCTCGAGCCGGTACCAGAGTTCCTCGTGGTACGCCTCGGTCTCGCCGTGCAGTTCCCAGGCCAGCGAGGCCGGATCCCCGATACGCACGCCGAGTATCGGGTCTTTGCAGCGCGGGTACACCTCGATGACTTGGCAGGGGCCGTCGCCGAATACCTCCGTCCGAAAGGCCAGCCCGGCCGTGCGGCCGGCGTCGATCAGCCACGTGTAGGCGCGCCGGCTCTGCATGTCCACCAAAGCAATGCCTCCCTTGTCCCTGACCTCAGCCTGCGGGAACTCCCGCTTCAACTGCGCCTTCTTCATGCCGAGCCAGCGGTCGATGCGCGGGCGGGCCCAGATGCGCTTGCGCAGCTTCTCGAGCGCACGCTGCGCTTGCTTCTTGCGCGCGGCATCGCCGAGCGCCTCTGCGAGCGCTAGCGCCGTGCGGGGGCGGCCCGCGGCCATCGCGCGGCTGTAGCCCGCTTCCACTTCGGCTCGCGACCCGGGCAGGAGCCGGGGTGCCACGCGCAGGGCCTGTTGCGTAAAGAGCGGGTTCGGATCGGCTACCACGCGCAGGACCAGCGCGGCGTCCTCGGGCGTCGCCGTCTCAACCAGAGCCTGAACCGCCTCGTACTGGAGAGACTTGTTCTTTCCGTCCAGCACCTCCGCAATCGCCGCGCGGCCCTTCGGATGCCGCGATCGCATCAGACCGGGCAGAAGCTTTTCGCGCAACCAGGCGCGGCACGATTCGCGCCGCTCGCTCGCAATCGCCGACTCCAGCGCCAAGACGGCTTCCTCCGTGCCGATGGTGCCGAGCGCTGCCGTCACATCTTCCCACAACGAATAGGTCAACGTGCCGTTGTCCTGCGCGTCGTAGCTGTTGAAGTAGGTGAGCAGAAGCGGCGCGGCGCGCGGATCCCGGATCCGGCCCAGGGCCCGGACGATCGCCTTGCAGCGTCGCAGGTCGACACGCCCCGAAGATCGCCGAAGAAGATGATCCGCCTTGCGGCGCTCCTCGGCAGTCGCGGGCAGACCGGAGAGCAGGATCGGCACACATTCAGGCGTCCCGATAAGGGCTAATGCGTCCGACACCGGCTGTGCCCGTTCCTCCGTGTGCAGTAGCAGCCGCGCCAGATCCGGCGCGTGCCGGCGCATGTCCCAGCTGACCCATGCATTCGTGATCGCCGATAGTTCGTTGGCGTCGGCGTCAGCCAGGATCAGCACCAGGTGTTCCGCATCCAGATAAAACCCCCTTGACAAATTTGTATAGGTTTGTATAGGATCGACAAAGACGGGATGTGTGGGGGGGTGGGCTGGGTGTGGGGCCCGGGTCGGATAGGGCGCCTGGCCGCCGGAAACACCTGCATGTTCGGGACACGGCCATGAAGCAGACGCCGGCTTATCTGGGAATTGAGCAGGACATCCGCAAGCGGATGCAGACCGGAGAGCTGAAGCCGGGCACGCGGCTGCCGACGGAACACGCGATGTGCCGGCGCTACCGCGTCAGTCGCGCGACGCTTCGAAAATCTCTACGTATCCTCACGGAAGAGGGCCGTCTCTTCGCGGTGCCGGGCAGGGGCACCTTCGTGGCGGACCCGGACGATCCTCAAGTGAATGCGATGAAGAGGCGGCGCAGCGAGGTGCGGCGCAGCGCCAAGACGGTGGCGGCGCTGATCCCCTGCATTACGCTGGCGCATTACCCCCAGATCGTCCGCGGGATCGAAGACGAGTGTGCCCGACATGGGTTTCAGCTCGCGCTGGGCAACTTCGATACCGACCTGGCCAAGGAGGCGGAGTATCTGCGCGCCTTCAGGGAGACGGGAGTACGGGGCGTCGTGGCCACCCCGCACTATGAATCGCACAAGAACGCCGAATACAAGCGGCTCCAGGAACGCGGGATTCCGCTGGTGCTGGCGGATTCGCCCATCCAGGGAATCGAGGCGGACCTTGTCAGCACGGATAACGTGAAGGGGGCGGAGGAGGGGACCCGCCGGTTGATAGAGGCCGGCTGCCGGAAGATCGCGTTTGTCTCCGGCTGGATGGTGGCCAGCACCTCGCAGGACCGATTCGCGGGCTTTCGGGCGGCCATGCAGGAGGCCGGCCTTTCGATCGATGAGCGGCTGGTCCATGAAGGCGCGTTCTCGATCGAGTTCGGGCACCAGCTCTGGCTCGGCTCGCTCGCACGGCGCAAGCCGGATGCGGTCTTCTCCGCCAACGACCCCATTTCCACCGGTCTGCTGCGCGCCATGGCCGAGTCGGGCGGCGGCCGTGCACGGGCTCCGGTTCTGGCTTCGTTCGATCAGCCGGAGCTTCCTTTCCTTTTCCCCTGTGAGCTCATCGTTGTGGAGCAACCCCGCTACGAGATGGGCGTCGAAGCCTGCAGACTGCTCATGGAGCGGATCCGCGAGGCAGAATCCGGGGAGTTGGATACAACGTTGAATCAGACGCGTGCAAGCCGGCTCCGGCGCATCCTGCTCAGTCCCGGCATTCGCCACCTGCGGCCCCAGGACCAGCCCCAGGCCGCCGTGGCGAACGACTGAGCCCGCTCGGACCCCCAATTGGCGGCTTCGCCCTCCAGAGCTGCAACGAAGAACAAGAGAATTTCGGGGGCCCCAGAGTTCAGAAGGAGGCAAGCGCATGAGGATACTGGTGAAGCGCATGACGGTCTGCATAGCGGTCGCCTGCGCCGCAGGCGGCGCACGGGCGGCCCTGAACCCGGTTGCCAGGGACGGCGAAACCATCGTGTTCGATGCCGAGATCCACGATTGCCGGCAGGTGGGCGGCACGGCGCCCGGCCGTGCCGCGGACGACGATCTGGTGGTGCAGCGCCGGGGCGTGACGCACGACGGCCGAAAATCACTCGAGGTGACGTGCAGCGGCCGGCGCGGCTCGGCCGGCGTGTCGTTCTCGGTGGGCGAGATCCCGGCGCCGCCCGAAGGCACGGTCCATCGCGGCATCCGCATGGCGGTCGATTACCGGGGCGCCGTCATTCGGAAGCTGGCCTTCTTCTTCAGGTTCCAGGACGGCAAGACCTACGGTGAGCGGGTCTCGCTCGAGCCGGGGCAAGAGGCGCTGGTCGTCCGGACCGGCTCGCGCGACTGGTCCGGGCTCAAGACGATCGCCTTGAACATTCTCGCCCAGAACAGTCCCTCCGATTTCTCGTTCCTCGTGCAGCGGATCAGCCTGGTGGCGGAGGAGAAGACGCCGGAGAACCGGCGTGTTCTGAAGCTCGGCGCCGCGCGCAACGTGCAGGAAATCTTCCCGCTGGCCGGCCCCGTCACCGTCGACGGCCGCTTCTCGGAAGCGGCCTGGGGCCAGGCCGTCGAGCTGCCCGACTATCACTACTACAAAGGCGCCCGAACACCCGCCGCCGCTTCTCCGTTCCGCGTGCGGGCCGCCTACGACGAGAAGACCCTTTACCTGGCGCTGCGCGCCGAGTTCCCGTCGGCGCCCCGCGCGACCGTGATGGAGCCCGACGGCAGAGTCTTCGCCGACGAGCCCCAGGAGGTGTTCTTCAACGCCGCCAACGACAACGACCGCAAGATCCAGTTCGCCGTGAATGCAGCGGGTACCGTCTTCGACTACGTGCGCGAATTCGACCTGGCCGCGCAGCGGGTGCTGACCCAACAGGAACGGAACGTCGCGCACACGAAGCAAATCCGCTACGAGAACGGGATCTGGAGCACCGAGATCGCGTTCCCGTTCGAGGCGATCGGGTTCGATCCGAACGCCGCCCGGTACCTCGGTTTCCAGGTCGCCCAGAACTACCTGAAACGGCCCGACGAACGGCTTCGGACGCTGGCATGGAATGAGACCAGCTTCTTCCCGGCGCCCGCCCAGTTCGGCGTGCTCGTCTTCAATAGCCGGCCGTTCGGGCCCGGTCGCGTCGAGGTGCGCCGCGTCAGCCGCGAGGCGCGCGAAGACAGCCTGGTCGATTTCTTTCTGGACTGCACGCTGAGCGGGTTCACGCCCGGCGCCTACCGCGCGAGTTCCACGCTCACCGTGCACGGCCGCACCAAAACGATGCAGGACGCGTTCTCCGTCGGGGCCGACGGCACCGTGTCCAGAACGTTCAGGATCGAGGGCGCCTGGAATGAAGAGGGGACCTACATGTGGCACCTCGCCGTCGCCAACCCGGCCGGTGACCTGCTCGTCGTGCCCGTGACGTTCGCCAACGTGCGCGACCTCCAGGACCAGTTCGGACGGCGCCTGCTCCTGCCCAAACCCAAGCAGGTGGTTTGGGCGGAATCCGCGTTTCGCGCCCGAAAGAACAACCGGCTGTTCCTGCCCCCAGACGCGACCCCGCGAACCCGTAAGACGGCGGAGATCTTCGCCCGGAAGTACTTCGACTGCACCGGAGTTAGACTGCAGGCGGACGTGCTCGCCGGCGGCGCCGCCGGACGCGGCGTCACGCTGCAGATCGCGCCCGCGGCCATGTTCCAGGGCCGGCTGGAGCGGCTTCGCAAAGAAGGGTATTGCCTCGTCGTCGAACCGGACCGCGTCCTGATCACCGGCGCGGACGAGCCGGGCCTGTACTTCGGCATGATAACCCTGTTCCAGCTTGTGCGCCATTCGATGCGGATGGTGCAGGATATCCCGATTCCCTGCGTCGAGATCCTCGATTGGCCCGATCTGCCCGTCCGATTGTGCCGGCTCGAGATTTACTCCGGCCGGCACACCATCCAGAAAGAACGGCGCGATATCGACGATCTCATCGACTGGACCGACCGTTGGGTCGCGGCCGCCAAACTCAACCTGCTGATGATCGACCTTTCCGCGGCCGTCCGCTACACGCGGCACCCGGAGGTGAACAACGGCAGCGACACGGTGCGTTATTCGCGCGAGGAACTCCAGCGCTTCGCCCAGTACTGCCGCGATAACTTCGTCCAGTTGTGCCCGGCGTGGCAGATCGGCGGCCACGAGGGCTGCTGGCTCCTGCATTCGCACCCGGAATTCACCGAGAAAGGCTGGCCCGGCCAGGGCAACCTGGCGCTGCCCGATCGAAAGAAGATCGTCTTCGACTGCATGCTCGACGTGATCGAGGCGCTCAATCCCGAGTACGTCTCCCCAAAAGGCGACGAGTACTGGCATCACGCGAAAGAAGCCAAACAGGAGCCGGACCCCCTGCTGAACGGCAAGTCGCGGGCCCAGGTCTTCCTCGATTTCCACCTCGACCTGCACGCCTGGTTGAAGCGGCAGGGCATCAAGATGGCGTTGTACCACGATATGCTTTCCCCCTATCACAACGGGACGCGTTACGATGTGTACAAGGTGGTCGACAAGTTGCCGCGCGATATCGCCATTATGCTGTGGTCCAACAACGACCAGGCGAAACAGATCGCCTGGTTCGCCGAACGCGGGTTCCCCGTCTGGCTCAACGGGACAAGCATCGTGATGGCCGATGAGCCCGCCGGCCGCAACCAGATCAGCGGCGCCGGCCAGAGCATCTACAACTGGGGCCACGACCGGGACGGCAACGGCGGCAAGGACGAGATGGTGCCCTGGAAATCCATGTATTCCATCCTGCGCGGGGCGGACTACGCCTGGAACGCCGCCGTCGAAGACGGCGAGGGCTGGCACACCCAAATCAAGTCCGGCCGGCTCGTGACGCTGCGGCACATCTTTGCCGTGCGCGACAACCCGTACGCCGGCGAGGCCGTCGAGCCCGTCGATATGACCGGGCAGTTTAACCAGTCGTTCGGCGCGTTCCTTCGCGACGCCAAGCCCGAGACCTATCCCGGCGCCGGGGACGCGATCGTGCTGCCCGCCGGCCCGCAGGAGGTCGGGTTCATTCCCATGCAGTTCGCCGCCCGCCCCGGGCGCAATGCGGTCATCCTGCGAAAGAACTCCGAGCCCGTCGCGCTCCCCGTGGGCCGGGCGTGCTCCTCGCTCATCTTCCTGCACGGCGGCTACATCAACGACCCGAAAGACTTGCGCCGCCTGCACCTGTGGCCCTACGGGACGCCGTGCGGCATGTATGTCGTGCACTACGCCGACGGCACGAAGGAAACCGTGCCGCTGCGGATGCACGCCAACATCAAGAGCCTCGACTGCAAAGCGGCGAACAGAGCCACGCTGGAAAACCGTTACGTGCTCACCCTCAAAGACCGCAACCAGAACGACATCCATCTCCAGCAGCTCGAGTGGGTCAATCCCAAACCGTCCACACCGGTCGAGAAAGTCGTCGTGGCCCACGATGGCGAGTACGACGTCTCCCTCGTCCTCGTTGCCCTGTCCAGCCGCAGCATCTGGGCCGGCGCCGACGGTGAGGCCCCGATGACTCAGGCCATGGGGCGCCGATAGGAGCGTGCGCGCAAGAGGGTGCCTCAAAGATCTACGGGTGAGGTCCATGCCCCGGTGCCACGACGTTCACCGGCACCGCGTCGGTACAGCCCGCGTGGAGACGCTGTCTCAAAACCGGGGAACAGCCCTTACGGGCTTGACTGCAAACCGTGCCAACACCAGATATGCCGTTTGTAGTCAACGCCGTAAGGCGTGTGGCAACGTGCGAGTCGGGCTTTGGGACGGCGTCTGGACGCTCGCCCTCCAGTTGGCGTGATCAAGGGCCGCTTGGTGATCCGCCTGGAGGGCAAGCGTCCTCGCGAGCCGCTCCGGACAGCCCCGGCCGCCTTTTCGGCGTGCACGATGGGCGTCCCTCGTCTATGCTGGCAGTCGGCACGGAGCGGAGGGCCGGATCCGCCGCGAATCGTCTTGCGCCCCTCGCGCCCCGTGCCGTTCAGGCCCGGCTGAGCACGAGCGGCGACGCCGGCCGGGAGGGAAACGACGATGGAACAGCCACCGCATCAGATCGGCGAAACCGACACCACCCGAAAGATCCTCGAGCACCTCACGGCCATGGGCATTGTGTTCGAGAAACTCGAACACGAGGTCGTGACAACCAGCGAGGCCGCGGCCGGCGCGCGGGCCAGCCGCCTGGAGCAGGGCGCCAAGGCGCTTATTGTCAAGGCCGGCGATACATTCTACCATCTCATCGTCTCCGCAGCGAAACGGGTCGACAACAACAAGCTGCGCAAAATCCTCGGTGTGCGAAAAGTCCGGTTTGCCACGCCTGACGAGGTCATGGCCCTCACCGGCTGCATGCCGGGTGCCGTGCCGCCGTTCGGGAACCTGTTCGGGCTCAAGGTCTATATGGACGCGGCTCTGCTCGATGAAGACACCGTATACTTCAACTGCGGCAGCCATACCGTATCCCTGCGCATGGGGCGCGCCGACCTCGAACGAGCGACGGGCGCCGAAACGGCGGACTTCATCCGGGCAAAATCCGCCTGATGTCTCGTACCGTCCCGCACAGCGCGGAAAGGCCGGAAAGCGCGGGCAGACCGTGCCGCCGACCGCCGCTTCCGGCGAAACCGGGCTCACCCGCACTTTTCCTTTGCGAGTCGATCTGCCAGCCGCTAGAATCTGCGCGTGGCGTTGGCCATCGGCGAAAGAAGACGTGAGGGGCAATCCGATATGAGTGCGAGTGAAGGACCACCGGGAACACCACCCCCCGCGGACAAGAGACCGTCCGGGCCGGCAGCCGGCGCGGGCGGCGGCGTCGTGATCGAAGCGGTCATGCGCGAGCTGGCCCTGATCTGCGACAACACCATCCGCGCCCGCTGGCTGTCGCAGTCCGACCGCGCGCATTCCGTTGCCGACGGCTTCCGCGTCGTGGATATCGCGCTGGAGAAGTGCCCCGAGATTCGGTTCAGCATCCACGAGGACGAACTGCGCGTGAACGACGCGGACATGGAACTCAAACATGAACGCGAACGCGCGTTCGTGCAGCACCTCGCCGAGATCGAAGCCAATCACTTCACGCTCACACAGGGCCTCGCGCAGGAAGAGTTCTCCGGCCTGATCGACCTGCTCTGCAAACGGCGCGTGACCATCGAGCAGATGGGCGGGTTCGCCAAGGCGGTCTCCGACGCGGGCTTCGCTCACGTGCGGGCGAAGAAGGTCGTCTTTCGCGAGATATCCGAGGACGAGACGATTATCGCCAAACGCGAAGCCGAAGCCGCGGCCGCCGCCGAGAAACAGAAGATCGAGTCCGCCGTGCTCGACTATCTCAGCGGGAAGAACGAGGATGCGCCCGACTACAGCACGGCCGACAAGGTGCGCAGAGCCGCCGAAGACAGCGGGCAGATGGCCGACCTCGTCATGCAGGCGGCCCAGAACAGGCAGACCGGCTCAGACACGATCGAGAAGAAGGAAATGGTCCAGATCGTGGGCGATTGCCTCAAGCGCACGTTCGACGGCCTCATGAAAGACCCGTCCAGCCACACGCAGAAGGGCAGCAAAGCGATCGAGAAGACGCTCAAAGAACTCGAGAGCGAACTGCTCGGCCGGCTCGGGCTCCAGCCCGGCTCCGACGCGGCGGCTGCCCCCGTTACCGAGGCCGTGGACCAGATGACCGGCCGGCTCAAAGTGCAGACGATGGCCATGGAATATGCCAAGAAGGTGAAGGCGTTGGAGACGAGCGAGAAACGCATCCTCCGTTTCATCAAGATGCAGGGCCTGGCCAGCATCGATAATCCCCAACTCGCCCAGCAGCTCGGCGACGAAGGGCTCGACGTTTCGGGCTGGCATCGCCTGCTCGCACTCAGCGAGATCTCCCACGAGGAGGCCGAGGCCGCCGAGTCCATTCCGGACAGCGCGCGGGCCGTGGAGCAGCTCGCCACACTGCTCGGCCACCTGGAGCGTAGCGCCAGAGACGGCGCGCAGCCGGCCGAGCCCGGAGCGCCGGAGCAATTCTCGGGCGAGATCGATGACGTCAGTACCCAGATGCAGGCTGTCACCGACGCGACCCAGATGAAGATCGATGCGCTCGTCGAAGCCGTCCGGGCCGATATGCTGGCGGTCGACGCGCTCGAGCGCAGAGCCCGGCAGGAGGGCAAAGGGCCGCACATGTCGCGCCGCCAGATTATGAAGGTCCTCGCCGAGATCGGGCAGGAACTGCTGCAGCCGCTGACGGTGATATCGAGCTCGATCGAGATGGTCCGCTCGAAATCGCTCGGCGAGGTGAGCAACGCGCAGGAAGATATCCTCAAACTCGCCGCCGAAAGCGCCGGGCGGATCAAGACGCTGATCGATATGCTCGAGAAGTTGTCCGGCCTGCCCACAACGCTCAGCCCGGACAAGGACATCGAAGGCGCTATCCAGCAGTGGCTCTAGCCTGATCTATTCATGAACGTCGTCGCGAGGGCGCGGAGATGGCGGCAGATCAAGGGGCGCGTGCCGGCGGCCGGGCGAAGGCGTG
>JAFGHX010000196.1 GCA_016929905.1 Kiritimatiellia bacterium | reverse complement strand
CTACAAACGGCAGAAACCACCAGATATGCCGTTTGTAGTTAACGCCGTAAGGCGTGTGGCAACGTGCGAGTCGGGTTTTGAGACAGCGTCTGCGGTTCGGCCCTCCCGGACAGATACGCTCGATGTCACCGCACAACACAGCCATCGTTGCCGATACGCACCTGCACCTCTACTCCTGCTTCGACCTGTGCGCGGCGTTCCGGTCGCTCGCCAGCCGGCTGCAACGCTTGAGCGCCAGACTCTCGCCCGGCGCGGCGGCGGCTGAAGGCGCGTCGCCCATTGTCCAGCTTGGGTTCCTGGCGGAACGGCGCGGTTGCGATTTCTTTGCGCGCCTGAAGGAACAGCCGGGCCCGCTGCTGGTCGGCCGCTGCGAAGTCAAGCCCGGCCCGGAGAGCGCCTGCCTCGTTGTGCAGGTGCCCGAGGGGGCACCGCTGTATCTTTTTGCCGGGCGCCAGATCGTCACGCGCGAGCGAATCGAGGTGCTCGCCCTGGCCACGGAGGAGCAGATCCCCGACGGTGAACCGCTCGCCGACTCCGTCCGCCGCGCCGCGGATTCGGGCGTGGCGGTGCTGGCCTGGGCGCCGGGCAAGTGGTTCTTCCGGCGCGGCCGGTGCGTGCGGAATGCGCTTGATTCGGTCCCGCCCACGCGCCTGCTGATCGGCGACTCCACGCTCAGGCCGCGGCTGTGGCCCACGCCGCGCCTGACCCGCTACGCGGTCGCGCGCGGGTTCCGGGTCGTGGCCGGGTCCGACCCGCTGCCCGCCGCAGCGGAGGAGGGCTACATGGGCTCCTACGCAACGATCCTCAACGGCCCGTTCGAGCCCGAGCGGCCCGTATCCTCAGCCCGCTCGCTCCTGCTGGATCCGACCATCGTCCCGCGTGCCGTGGGACGGCGCTCGTCGTCTGCCGAAATCCTGTTCCGCTTGGCTCGCAGCCGGAAGGGACGGTAGGGCAGAGGTGCAAGGGTGGTCAGTGAAAGCGGAGAATGGCCGCAAAAAGGCACCCCTCGACAGGCTCGGGACGATGCAAAAAGCGCAAAAGGGAGAAGAGATATGTTGGAGGAATTTGGGCGGGCTGCCTGACGCCTTGGGTAGACGTCTGGGCCATGGCGGCAGCCCACGCCAAATTCCTCCAACGTTTGCTTCTTCATAAGGCACAAGAGAGCCTCTCTTTGAAACCCTGAGTGGTCTGTTTGAGCGGGGGTAAGCGCTCTTGCGCATTATGAAAAGGCAACGTTGCGGGAATCGTGACCGCACTCTGGTGCGGGTGCGATTCCCGCAACTTATGGGTGCCGCCGAAGTAGCCGCGTCTTTTTTTGTGCCTTTTGTGCCTTTTTGCGGCTATTCTTCTGGTTGTCCTACATCCTTGAGATCACCATGAACACCCAACCGGACAAACTCGGAATCATCGCCGGGCGCGGCGCGTATCCGTTGCTGTTGGCGCAGTCGGCCAAGCGCGAAGGGGTGGGGACCGTCTTTGCGGTGGGCTTCAAAGGCGAGACGGATCCGAAACTGGCGCAATATGTTGACGCGCTTGAATGGGTCCATCTCGGCCTGCTGGACAAGCTCCTGAACATCATCGGCCGCAGCGGCGTCGGCCAATTCGTCATGGCCGGCCAGATTCGGCCGACGCATCTGTTCCATCTGCGGATGGACAAACGGATGCTCGCGCTGCTCGGCCGGCTGCGGCAGCGGAACGCGGAGACGATTTTCGGGGCGCTCGGCGCCGAACTGAAGAGCGTGGGTGTGGAGCTGTTGCCCGCCTCGCTGTTCATGGAGTCGTGTATGCCGGACGCGGGGCTGCTCAGCGTGAGAGCGCCGACGCCGCGCGAGGCGCGGGATATCGAGTTGGGCCTGAAGCTCGCCAAGACGGTGAGCAGCCTGGATATCGGCCAGACGGTCATCGTGAAGGAGGGCACCGTGCTGGCCGTCGAGGCGTTCGAAGGCACGAACGACGCGATCCGGCGCGCCGCGAAGCTGGGCGGCGCCGGCGCCGTGGTGGTGAAGGTTGCCAAGCCCGGCCACGACATGCGGTTTGACATACCCGTCGTCGGCGTGCATACCCTGAAGGTGCTCCGCAAGGCGCGGGTATCGGCCCTCGCCGTCGAGGCGCGGCGCACGATCGTGCTGGAACGGGAGAAAGTCGTCGCGGCCGCGGATAAGGCTGGGCTGGCGCTGATCGCCGTGGCCGGGGAGTGATCGGTCAAAGATGAGCTGCCGGCGGCCTTGTCTCTCGCCTGCCTGTCCTGAGCGAAGTCGAAGGGCTCGCGGAGGACGCGGAGGCGGGTCTGCCTGCGAAAATGCGCGAAAGGGCCGCGAAAAGGGGCGCAGAGGATAGGTCTGCAGTCCTGCGGTTGACGAGCAGTTGTTGCGGGAATCGAAAGGATTGCCACGACGCAGCAGCGCGAGGGTTGGCATGCATGTGGTCGTGCGCGTCGTGCCAATCCTCGATTCCCGCAACGAGCGACCCCGGAGGGGGAAAGGAATTCCGAGCAGACGATGAAAGACCAACCCATCAAAGTGGGCGTCATAGGAGTCGGCAGCCTGGGCGCGGTGCATGCGCGAATCTACGCGCAGCTCGACGCGGTGGAGTTGGTCGGCGTCTATGACGTGGACCGGGTACGCGCGGAGGCCGTGGCGGCCGAATACGGGACAAAGGCTGTCGACGAGCTGGACAGGCTGGCGGACGAAATCGAGGCGGCCAGCGTGGCGGTGCCGACCGATCTGCACTTCGAGGTGGCGGAACGGTTGATCGGAAAAGGCGTGCATCTGTTGGTGGAGAAACCCATTGCGGACACGACCTCGCGCGCCGAGCAGATGGTCCGGCTGGCCGAGGAACGGGCGGTCGTGCTGCAGGTCGGGCATGTGGAGCGGTTCAACCCGGTCATGACTTTCCTGGAAGGGGCGCTGTCGGCCCCGCGCTTCATCGAGGCGCACCGGCTGGCGCCGTACCCGCCGCCGCGCGCGGGGTTGCCGCCGCGCGGGACGGAGGTGAGCGTGGTGCTCGACCTGATGATCCACGATCTCGACGTCATCCTGCACCTGGTCGGGGCGGAACTGCAGGAATTCCACGCGGTCGGCGTGCCCGTGCTCAGCCCGACGGAGGACATCGCGAACGTGCGGCTTGTCTTCCGGAACGGGTGCGTGGCGAACGTGACCGCCAGCCGGATCAGCCCCGAACGCCTGCGCAAGATACGCGTCTTTCAGGCGGATTCGTACCTGTCGCTCGACTACATGAACCAGACCGGCGTCGTGCATCGCAAGGCGGGCGGCACGATCACGCGCGAGCAGGTTCCCATCGAGAAGGGCGAACCGCTCGCGCTCGAGTTGGCCAACTTCGTGCGCTGTGTCCGGACCCGAAACGAGCCCGTGGTCTCCGGCCGCCATGCCGCCGACGCCCTCCGCCTCGCCGTCGCCATCAGCCGGCAGATCCGGGCGAGTGCGGCTGCGCCCATTGAGTAGATGACGACGTTTGAGGACGAAGGCAAGAATAGCCGCAAAAAGGCACCCCTCGACAGGCTCGGGACGAGGCAAAAGGCACAAAAGCCAGAAGCAGATATGTTGGAGGAATTTGGGCGGGCTGCCTTGACGTATGCCTCAGGCGCGCGATTCCCGCACGATGGCAGCCCACACCAAATTCCTCCAACGTTTGCTTTGGGATAAGGCACAGAAAGGAAGATGGCATGCAGTTCGAGAGCGTGATGGCTCTGTGCGACGTGGTGCGAGAGACGAGTTTTGCGATTCACAAGTATCACCGAAACGGGCATCTCGAGAAGATCTATGAGAACGCGCTGGCGCACAGGCTGAGGAAGCAGGGCATCAAAGTGGTGCAGCAGTATGCGCTCAAGGTTCATGATGAAGACGGCTACGTGCTTGGCGAGTTCTTCGCGGATCTGTTTGTGGAGGACTGCCTCATAGTCGAACTCAAAGCCTGCAAGCAGCTTGCGGACGAACACACGGCTCAATTGCTGGGCTACCTGCGCGGCGCGAAGGTGGAGGCCGGCTTGCTGATCAACTTCGGCGGTCAGAAACTGGAGATCAGGAAGTACATTCTTACGAGTGCGGATTTCTAGTTTGATCTGACAGGAACGAAGGCAGAAGGGCCTTTGTGCATTATGAAAAGGCAACGTTGCGGGAATCGTGGCCGCATTCCGATGCGGGCGTGATTCCCGCAACATATACCGCGTTCTGCCTGCGCCCTCGAGTCTCTTTTTTTGTGTTTTTTGTGCCTTTTTGCGGCTATTCTTTCTCGTCATGACGACTAAACGCGTCAGCATCATGCTCATCGCCGGCGAGATATCGGGGGATATGCACGCGGCGAAGCTTGTACGGGCGATCCAGGACCGGGCGCCGGACACGCGGTTCTTCGGGATCGGCGGCGACGAGCTGGCGAAAACGGGCATGGACATTCTGTACCATGTGCGCGAGATGGCGGTCATGGGCCTGAGCGAGGTGCTGCGCAAGTACCGGTTCTTCACGCGCGTGCTCGGCGAGATGGAGGCGCTGGCCATGCGGCAGCGGCCGGACGCGGTGATTCTGGTGGATTATCCCGGGTTCAATCTGCGCCTGGCCCGCACGGCGCACCCGGCCAGGATCAAAGTGATCTACTACATCTGCCCCCAGGTCTGGGCGTGGAACCGGGGGCGGATCCCGCAGATGGCGCGCGCGATCGATCGGCTGATCACGATCTTTCCTTTTGAGCCGGACGTGTTCAAGGATACGGGGCTGAAGGTGGACTTCGTCGGTCATCCGCTCGTCGAAGAGGCGAACGCCACGCTGGCGGAGCCGCCCGCCGAACTCGCCTGGCCCGGCGAGCCGCGTATCGCCATCCTGCCGGGCAGCCGCCGCCACGAAGTCACGCGCATCCTGCCGCCGATGTGGGCGGCGGCGGCGCACGTGGCGCGCAAGTACCCGGAGGCCGGCTTCATCGTGGCGGCCCCGTCGGAACAGGTGGCGGACCTGGTGCGGGCCACGCTTGCGCGGTTGAAGCGGGGCCCCGAGCGCTGGGCGATCGAGACGGGCCGCACGCGGCAGTGCCTGCGCCAGGCGCGCGCCGCGCTGATCGCGTCCGGCACCGCCACCGTGGAAGCGGCCCTGATGCGCTGCCCAATGGTCATTGCCTACCGGGTCTCCGCGCTGACCTACCTGCTCGGCAAGCTGCTCGTGAAGGTGCCGCATATCGGCATGGTCAATATCGTCGCCCGGCGCAGGCTGTGCCCGGAACTCGTGCAGGAGAGCTGCACGCCGCGGGCGCTGGCCGACGCCCTGCTGCCCCTGCTCAAAGACGGGCCGGACCGCGAGACGATGCGCGCCGGCCTCGATGAGGTCGCCCAATCGCTCGGGCCCGGCGGCGCGGAACAGAAAGCCGCGGATATTGTGTTCGAGGAACTGGGACTGGGGGAGGCGTGAGGAGCGATGGCGCCCTGCGGAATCCCCAACACAAACAAGTTGTACCGACGCTTGACGGGTTGTGGTGCCGATCTGCGATCGGCTCGGACCGTTCGGAGCGCGGTCCCACAGCGGCTTCACGGGCAGCGCGGCCCGGCCGCGATGTGGGCGCTTATGCGCGGATTCGCATTGGCTTCAACTCTTGTCGTGTCATGTTAGGAGGCGCATGACGGCCACCAGCTCTGGACGGAAGGCTGCGTGTTTGGAGAAGTGGTTGACCTTTGGGGTCGCTGTTGCGTTTCTGATCGCCTGCTTATCGGCGGTCTGGCGACAGTCATTCATTGCGATTGACGGACAGCGGTACTTCACCATTGCGGATGACGCCTTGATCACACTGCGCTACGGTTGGAATCTAGCTCACGGACGGGGACTGGTGTGGAACGCCGGTGAACGCGTTGAGGGAATTACGAATCCGCTATGGGCTTTGCAGGCTGCCTCGCTTTCGTTCTTCTTGGGAAAGCGATTCCTGCCATTGGGCATGCAACTTTCCTCAATACTATATCTGCTCCTGACGGCATATGGCTTTCAATGCTTGTTGCGACAGCGTTTGCCTGCTCGACAGGGCAAGCTTGCCACCACCGTGTTGACAACTCTGGCCTTCTTGATCCCTTTGTCTTACCCGGCGTTGGTAAGCTGGAGTCTGCGCGGTATGGAAACCAGTCTTCAGTCCGCGCTGACGGCCTGCGCCGTTGTCTCATTTGTGCGGCATCGAGATCGACCCGCTTGGGCCGGATCGATCTGCTTGGGACTTGCGTGTCTCACCCGCCCTGATTGCGTCGTTTCTGCGGGGGTCATTTTCGGGTTCCGAGCCTCATGCGCATGCCGAAACCCGCTCCGTTTTCGTCAACTGTTGAAAGAAGCCGTTCCGTTCGTCGTCTTGGTGTGTTCGGCGAGCGTATTCCGGTACGTGTATTATCACGGTTCTCTTGTTCCGAACACGGCCATACTGAAACTCCAGGGCATGTCGGCCGTGCAGAGAATACGGCTGAATGGAATCGGCTACATTCTCCCGTTTCTCAAGATGTCGTGGCCCTTGGTGGCCCTTGTGGCATTCAGCCTGGTCTTCAACTTTGACCAGGACAAACTTCTCCTGGCGGCGATTCCGTGTGCGATGACTGCCTACGTGGTCTACGTAGGTGGCGACGCTTTCGGCGATTGGCGATTCCTCGCTCCGTATGTGCCGTATGCCTTCGTGGTGCTGCTGCTGGACTTTCCGTTCGTCGACTTTCTTGCCGGCAGACTTCTTGCGGGCAGTGTGTGCCGCAACGTAGTGCGGGGTGGCCTGCTCATTTTGCTGGGGGTCGTGTTGCTGACAGTGTCCCGGCCGTCTCCCTGTTGGAGCGGCTTCTGCCGGTTCAGAGGTCCACAACGGGACAATATCGCACAGATCAATACGGCCGTCTTTCTCGACCGCGTTCTCGCAGCCGACGCGAGCGTGGGCGTCTTCTATGCCGGAGCCATACCTTTCTACACGGGGCGCTATGCCGTGGACTTCCTTGGGAAATCAGATCCCTATGTGGCCCGGCTACCCCCTGACATCAGCGGCGCAGTCTCATGGCGCGCAGGCATCAGTATGCCAGGCCACAACAAGTATGATTTGGCGTATTCCATACTGCGGAGGAGACCGACGTATATCGAAGGCATGCGGTGGGGGGCACAGGACATAACCGAACAAGCCCTGCGGCACTACACGGCTGTTCCTGTGGATTTTGGCACCTGGTCGTCGTACGACAACCATGCGGTTCTCTTGCTGAAGGGGGCGCCCTGCGTAAAGTGGCACCTCATCGGAGACGTCACGGCTGAAGGGAATGCACCACCGGCGAGCGCCCTTCCCTCCGGAAGTACACGGCTTCATCGGCGCTGATTTCGTGCTTTATCCAATCGGACGAATCCAGAATGTCCACCGATTGGCTGTCGAATTGCGAGGATTCGAGGAAGCGAGGCGCGATGAGGACGGCGTTCGGCTGATGACGCGCAACCAGTTCTCCGAGCGTTACCTTCTCCTGCGCGCGTGCGGCAGCCGTGCTCTGGCCAAACGGCTCGATCGGCGTACACCGCTGCCAGCCGAGGTAGTTGGCGTAGGAGAACGACTGCACGCCGAGCAGTCTGATCGGTTGGTCCGGCCAGATATCCCGCAATCTCATCACCTTCTCGTAAACGGGTTTGCGGCGCGGAATGGAGAACAGCCCGGGGTACAGCAACACGACGGGGACGGTCAGAACGCACAAAGCGAATGGGCCCCATCGAAGCAGCCGGTCCAGGCGCCCGGGAGCAGGCGAAGGGGGGCTGGTGGGCCGGGCAGTCTGTCCCTCGCAGATCGGTGAAGGGGTATCCTCGCCCGACTCCGGGCGGCTTCGGAGTGCTGTGCGCCGCAACACCTCATAGACGACGCCCGCGCAGAGCAGCATCGCGGGCAGCATCAAGAGTGCATAGTTGTTCTTCGCGTAGACGATCAGACTGGGGGCGAGACCGGCGAAAGCCATGAAGGATAGCACAACCGCATCGGCGGGCTCCCTGAAATAGGCTTTGAAGTTGCCGGCCAGCGCGCGCCACCGCCTTCCACGCACGACTCGGACCGCGTTGATCAGGCACAGGAGCAGGAATAGGGCGCAGACGATCCAACACCCGCGCCGGTTGACGCCCAGCAACAGGCCGCACGTGACACGCGGCAACTGTATGAGATTTCTCGCCACGTGATCCCGGAACGCGCGCGGATTCGTCCGCAACGCTTCCATCGGCGAGTTGCAGCCCGGGAAGTCTTCGTCAATCACGACCTGGTAGTCGAGCCATGGCTCGAGACCGCGGCGCCCTGACTCCACCTGTCGAAACGCGTAGTGCTGCTTGAAGGCGAACCACGTACGAGGGCCACCGAGGGACCACGATTCGATATGGACGGCTGTGTAGAGCAGCAACGCCAAGGCAGGCACGGCCATGGCTATGGCCGGCCAGTCTTTGATTTGCTTTGGGCCGGAGCCCAACACCATAAGGGACCGCTTCCTGAGCACAACGGCGCCGAGGTACCCGGTGTAGGCCACCAAGACGAGAAGATACTCCAGGCGAACCAGAGCACAGAGCGCGAGCAGTAGGGCCGTAACCGGTCTTTGGCCCGAACGCGCATGGAGCAGGGCCATAAGGAAGAGCAGAGCACCGAATTTATAGACGGGCCAGTCGGCGCCGATGTTGTAACCTGAGGAACTCCATAGAATGGCGAGGAAGGCGGCCAGTCCCGCAGAACGCAGATGCCGCATCAGGAAGGCCAGCAGCGCCGAAGAGAAGAGGACAGTGGTCGCCAGCCGCATCGCGAACACGGCGCCGGTTGCGCCGAGGCCGCGGACAAGCCAGGAGTAGACAAGGATGTAGAGCGGCGAATTCGAAACGCTGGTCAGAGCCCCCAGCCCGTGCGCGAATTTCGCACCCCATCCCATGTAGTTTGATTCGTCCCAGAGCGGCAGGTCCATAGCGGGCCAGAAGCAATAGAGCAGCAGCCCCTGAAACAGAAGCACCGCGACGAACGCTGCCACGACGGCTCGACGACGGGGCGCGGTGTCATGTTCGGCCGCAGACATGGCCGGAACAGTAGCGCGGCCGCCCGGCGCGAGCAAGTGTTTTCGGATCAGGGGCAATCACAAGAAGCCTTTGCTCCGCGACACGCAGGCCGAGAGGACTCCCGCCCATATGACCAAAGACGAAATCCGTGAGGCGATCAATTCCAAACGCTGGTCGGGGACCGGCTCCTCCGTATCAACGCGGCGGGAATGCGAGGCCCGTGACGGCGGCATGCAGGCAGGCGCAACTGCAGTGCTTCAATACGCATGATATCCCGCAGGCGCGTCATCCCGGTATCAGGCGGGCGTGCCACGACGTGAGGGGCGGGGAATAGAGCTTGCTTCGATGGCGCTGAACGGATAAGGTCGCATGCGAGTCGATGCCGGTGTGCCGGGTCACGGATCACGAAAAGGCCGCCTCTGCTCGAAACCCTGCGGCCCGCGCAGTGGGTGAAGAACGTCTTCGTCTTCTGTGCGCCGGTGTTCGCCGGGCCACCTCTCGATCTTGAGCTTCTGCTGGTTGCGCTTGGCGCCCTCGTCGCGCGGCTGGGCTAATCGGAGGACGGTTGAATATGCATGAGAGCCTGCGGCAACGAATTGAAAAGCACGTCTGGTACCATGAATTCGATTTCGGAAACGGCGTCATCACGAAAGCCAGACAGCCATACAGAGATCTCTGGCTGGCGACGGAGCGGTTCCTGGACAAGATCGATTTCCACGGCAAGCGCGTGCTGGATATAGGGTGCTGGGACGGCTACTGGAGTTTCTACGCCGAGCGTCGTGGCGCCGCGTCGGTGCTGGCGACAGACTTGAACTCGCAACGGTGGGTGGATGAGGGGGGCACACTGCGCTCGGCTTCGGCCTCGGACAACGAGGGCTTTCGAATCGCTCAAGAAATCTACGGCTCACAGGTTGAATACCGGGGTGACGTGAGCGCATATGATCTGACGCGGCTCGGGCGGACATTTGACATCGTGTTCTTTCTCGGCGTGTACTATCACCTGACGCACGTCATGTACGCGTTCACGCAGATCCGACACGTGCTGGCGCCGAACGGGGAGGTCATCGTGGAAGGCGGCGTCGTGGATGATGGCGACCGTTCGTTCATGGAGTTCTACTGCGGCTACGATGGCCCCGAGCCCTACCGCAAAGATCCGAGCAATTGGGTGTGTCCGTCCAGGAGATGCTTGAAAGACATGATCTCCGCGAACTACCTTGAGGCGGTTGACGAGTTCTACGTGCCGCATCCGGTGGGTGAAGGGCAACGTTGGAAGACACGGCTGAGCCGGCTGGCGGCGCGGATTCTTTCCATACCCGTCGAGCAACCCACGCGCTATGGAAGGATGCTGGTTCGCGCGAAGGCCGTCGAGCGAAGAAACGACTGCTATTTCTACGAACCCCTGTTCGGGTTGAACCGGTATGACCCCCGATTCAGGCAGGGATAGGCCGGTTCGGCCCGACAGGCCGCATCTTACCGTGCGGCGGCGGCATGGGCTTTCGCGATCTCCGCGATGGGCGTGTAGCCGGCCTCCACGCGTTCGCCCACCAGGGTGTACAGCAGTCGCCTGGCGTCCATGTGCGTCTGTTTGTGGTAGATGACCTTTACGGTCCGAAAGCCCAGGAGCGATATCATTCTTGATACCGTATCGGGCAACAGGAGCCACCACCAGTGGTGCTGGCTACTCCGGTTGTTGGATGGCATGAAGAAAGCGCCTGGGGGGTGGATCTTGGAGTGAAACAGCTTTGAGGCCTTCCGTGCGATGATGCCGGGCAGCCCCAGCACGAGATAGCACGGCCAACTCCACAGGTACTCCGTGATTATGACGGTTTCTTTCGTACGAGCCAACGTTTGCTGCAATGCGCGGAAGGGATCCCGGAGATGCAGCAAGACGCAGCAGAGAGTGGCGATCTCGAAATCACCCATTTCAGCCGGCATATCATAGACCGAGCCGTACACCATCGAGGCGGCCAGCTGAAAACGCTCGTGAACCAGCCAGAACGAATTGTTCAGCTTGCGGGTGAATTGCCTGTAGCGTTCCAGATACTCGGCCTGGTCATACTCGGGGGAGACTAGGTTGTCGGCCCAGTGGCTTTCGTTCAGGTCATAGGCGACGACCTCTGCGTCGTTCTTCTCCATTTGACAGCACAAGAAACCGCTGGCTGTCCCCACTTCCACGACCCTTTTGCCGGCAAAAAGCACGCCGCCGAGGTACTTCTCCATCACGTTTTCCAGGTGCCATTCTCCCTTCACGGGGCCGATCCCGGGGATTTCCATGGTGTGGTAGAAGTAGCAGTCCTCCAGACCAATGTCTTTTCTGGGGATCGCGTAGATTGTCATGCTCTTTTCCTCTCATGAACGTGCACCGCATGTTTGACATCCTTGACATCCTACGACGTAGAGCACTACTTCGCAAGGAAAGAAGAGTCGACGGGTCATTCGAACGAAGCATGCTTCAGATAGTAGTCGATTCTTCTCGTCAGGTCCGCCAGTAGGGAACGCTGCGCCGTATACCTTTTCCGAAGTGGATTGGTCTTGGAGGATCGCAACGTTCTGTAACATGGGCAATAGAAGCAAGGGAGATCCTCCGTAGCGTCAAGTTCGCCGAGAACGACCCTCTTTGTCCGAACGTACTTCTCGCTGCTCAAGCATTGTCTCAGGCCGGCAGTGAAGACGTTGCCGTAGTCCGTGCGCACATTCATGCAGCATCCGAGAAGCCTGCCGTCCCAGTTGATTTGAGGAGATTCCCAAAGCTGGAAGCAGGACAGGCCTTCTTCGCCATAGACGACTTGCGAAGCTTGGCCATCCGTTTTCGTCTTTGAGTCGGTCGTTGACATCGTCTGCCCCGGCTCCGTCACGGGCGAGTACCCCGGCATGCTGTTGCGCCTGATGCAGAATTCCATGTTCAGCTCCCTGGCCATTTCTCTTGCTATCGGCAACTCGTGCTGGTTGTGGCCGAAAAGGATGAACTGCCAGACCAGTCTTGGGAATGCCGTGCCGTATTGGCGCTTGAAATCATTGAGCTTCCTGACGTTGCGAATGACCGTGTCGAAGTTCCCACCTCGCCGGTAAATGCTGTAGACCTCCTGGCTCGCACCGTCTATGGAAACGCGTATGGCCCGGAACTTGTACTTGACCAGGCACTCAATCATTTCGTCCGTCACAGTGTTGAAATTGACCCCGTTGAGGGCCTCGATCGCCACGTCCTTTTCGTGCGCATAGGCAATGATGTCGATCAGTTCAGGGTTGAGGAACATCTCGCCCCAGTTCGACAATTCGATATGTTTGATGTTGGGATAGTCATCAACAAACGCCTTGAAATCCACGAACTTCAGAAATCCGATGCCCAGCGTCTTGAGCTGCCCCTTCGATTGGGGGCAGACCGGACACCTGAGTTGGCACATGGTAGATGCGTCAATGAGGAATCTGGTCGCCATGAATCCGTATCGAACGTGGTTGCGGATGTCATGCCAGACACGGATGCCTAGGGTGCGGAGCATGCCCCTTCGTATGACTCGGTACATTGAACGGCTCAGCCGCATTGAATGGATGAAACGTCCTCCAACTCTGTACCGTTGCCTCAATTCGGCTTTGAGCGTCATCAAGTCCACTGTGTTTGCCTTTGGCGCGTGAGGCAAGACTTTCTCCAGCCTTCGTGCGTGCCTGACAAAGCCCACGAAGCGATCGGAGACCGGGAAACCCGGCGACGGGCGGCGCGTTCCTGTTCGGTTTCACACATTCTATGGGCCGGTCATTGCGGAATCAAGGGCAATGATGGAGCCCCCAATCCAGGCCTACGCGCATGGGAGTGGGGCCGTACCAGGTCTCTTTATCATTTTCTCAAAGGTGAGAAACAGGGCCCGCGGAAAAGGCCGGTCAAGCTGGCGGTACGCCTCTGCATATGGTATATCTTGTCAAGGAATGGTCTTTTGCCGGAGAATCACGGGTCGCTGGGCGGACTTGGCACAGTTTATGCTGTCTACGACCCAATGCGGGCTTCGCCCGCAACCCAGAGGTCAGAGGTCGGAGATCAGAGGTCAGCATGGCGTTCTGTCTGACCTCTGACTTCTGACCTCTGACCTCCCGGGCACCAGGAAATTTCTTGTTTTTCGTTGCAGCTTTCGATAACGAAGCCACTAAAGAGCGGGGTTGGGTTCACAGCCTGTTTTTCGTACAGTCTCTTGATCCTGGGAGGGGGCGAGGTGTCTGTCAGTAGGCGTACTTTTGCGGGGCGGGTCGCTGTGGTGTTTCTGTGTATCCCTTTGTGTTGGCCTGTGGCGGCGGTCGTCTTCGTGGATGCCACGCGCCCGGCTGGCGGCAACGGGTCGTCTTGGGCCCAGGCGTACAGGGCGCTGGAGGACGCGGTAAACAGTTCCGGTACCAACGAGGCCTTCTGGGTTGCTGACGGGGTCTACACCCCGTCGTCTACCCTGATGGTGAAGCCGGGGAGCAAGATCTACGGGGGATTCGCGGGTGGCGAGGGGGCCTTGACCGACCGCGACATCGCGGCCCATCCCGCCATTGTCCACGGCCAGGGCAATCTGAAGCATGTGTTCTTTCTGGGCGCTCAGGCTGAGAATGTGAGGCTGGACGGTCTGACGATCACGGCCGGGAACGCCAGACAGGGAAGCGGCTGGGACGAATGGGGCGCGGGTGTCTTTGTTGATCGGCCGTCGTCGGTGACGTTGGCCAATTGCACCTTCTCCAACAACAGCGCGACCAGTCATGGCGGTGGCGTTTTCCTGAACCGTGCTACAGTCACGATGACCAATTGTCTGTTCGTCGGCAACAGCAGTCCGTTTGGCGGCGCGCTGGGAGCGCATGAGAGCGACCTCGACCTGATCGTGTGCAGGTTCAACTGCAACGCCGCTCAAAGCGGCGAAAGGCGGGGCGGGGCCTTGTGGATCAACGCCTGTCCGTTGTGGCTTGACGGATGCTCGTTCCTATCAAACAACGCGACTATGGGTGGCGCCGTCGATTTGAACAATTCAAGTGCCGTTCTAAGCAACTGTACGTTCGTCGGCAATGCCTCCGCCGGCGGTACGGGGCTAATGGGTGGCGGCGCGATAGCGAACAATCTGGGCACGTTGGTGGTGGACGACAGCTTGTTCCGGGGCAACACGACTGAAGGCGACGGGGGGGGGGTCTACAGCTATTACACGCCGGTGATAATTCGCGGCTGCACATTCTGGGAGAACAGCGCCGAACATGGTGGCGGCATTCTGATCGACTACAAGTTGGCCACGCGGGACACGATTGAACGGTGTCTCTTCGCCGGCAACACGGCCAGTGTCGAGGGGGGCGCATTGAGCAGCTTTGTCAGAAGCGTTGACGTGGACAACTGCGTCTTTGCCTATAACGAGGCGACCTCGTACGGTGGCGCCGTGCGAACGCACGCTGGGGATCCTGCCGGTCCCTATCATGACCCGGCTTACGTTGTCCGACTACGCAACTGCGTTGTATACGGGAGCCGGGCAGGGCTGTACGGGGGCGGCATGGTGAACAGTTTTGCCCCGATGAACTACCTGTACAACTGCGTCTTCTGGAGCAACACCGTCGATAGCGGGCAGTGTCCGGACTACGGCAATTGCGGCAGCAGTTCGATCAGCACACGTTATTGCGACATTCAAACGCTGAGTTCGCCACATGGTTCCATTTCGGAAGACCAGACGGGCAGTCTGTCCAAGGATCCACGCTTCATCGATCCGGACGGCCCCGACAACGTTGCGGGGACTCTGGACGACGATTTCCGTCTGGATTCTTCGTCGCCGTGCCTGGACCGCGCGGACGGCAACAACGCGCCGTCTTTGGATAGGCTGTTCAACCCCCGTATTGACTTGTCGGGGGTGCCGAATCTCGGCACCGGGACGCCGGACTACGCGGACATCGGGGCGTACGAGCGCATCTCGCAGGTTGAGACGCCACTATTCAGCCCGGACGGCGGGTCATATTCCAACCCCGTCTCCGTAGTGATGAGCTGTGCAACGGCGGGTGCGACAATCCGATACACGACGGACGGGACAACCCCGGGTGGCAGTTCCCCGGCCGGCACCCATCTGACCCTCACCTACACCACGACACTCAGGGCGCAGGCGTTCAAGGGCGGAATGCTGGCCAGCGACGTGAAGTCTGCCTCATACACCATGAACGACGCCGACAACGACGGCCTTCCGGACTGGGTGGAGACGAACACGGGAGTGTATCAAAGCCCCACGGACACGGGGTCGGATCCGAACGATGATGACAGCGATGACGACAGTCTGAACGACGGTGAAGAGGTGGATACCCACCTCACGGATCCGAACGACGATGACAGCGACGACGACGGTCTGAGCGACGGTGCGGAAGTGCTGGCGCACACGACGGACCCGAACGACGCCGACAGCGATGACGACGGGTTGAAGGATGGGGAAGAAGTCACCACCTATCTTACGCAGCCAAAGGACGCCGACAGCGACGACGATGGTCTGAACGACGGGGCGGAGGTGCTGACGCACACGACGGACCCGAACGACGCCGACAGCGATGACGATGGGTTGACGGACGGGGAAGAGGTGAATACGTACCACACGAACCCCAAGAGCGCGGACAGCGACGGGGACGGCATGCCCGACGGTTGGGAACTGACCCACAGCTTGGACCCGACGGACGACGGAACGACGGACCCGACCCAAGGGCCGAGCGGCGATCTTGATTCCGATACGCTGACGAACCTGACGGAGTATCAGAAATCGACTAACCCGAGAAACGCGGATACCGATGGGGACGGGCTGGGCGACGAAGTGGAGACCAATACGGGGATCTACGTGAGTGCGACGGATACCGGCTCGGATCCAACGAAGTCCGACAGCGACGGCGACGGACGCACCGACGGACTCGAAGTGAGTCGGGGCACGGATCCGAACGATGTGAGCTCGTTCCCCAGGTCTCTGATGGATGATTTCGACGGGGACGCTGCCTCGGACATCCGATTCTATGATGCGGGCGGAGGCTACTGGTACATCCTGGAGTCGGCGTCAAACACCGTTCGTGTGCAGCAGTTTGGCTGGCGCGGGCCCGCCCTGGTGCCGGCGGACTACGACGGAGACGGCCGGGCGGATTTGGGGCTTTACTATCCTCCGACCGGGACGTGGTATGTCCTCCCATCGAGCAGCGGGGCACTCAGGGCCGACCAGTTCGGGTGGAGCGGTCCGATTCCGGTGCCTTCGGACTATGACGGAGACGGCAAGACGGACCTGGGGCTTTATTATCCGCCGACCGGGACGTGGTACATCCTGGGCAGCAAGGACGGGCTGCGGGTTCAGCAGTTCGGATGGAGCGGTCCGACGCCTCTGCCCGGTGACTATGACGGCGACGGCAAGGCCGACTTGGGGCTCTATTATCCGCCGAACGGGACGTGGTACATGTGGGGCAGCCAGGACGGGTTCTGGAGCCTGCAGTTCGGGTGGAACGGCCCGACGCCCGTGCCCGGCGACTATGACGGCGACGGGAAAACGGATTGCGCATTGTACTACCAGCCGACGGGAGAGTGGTACTTGCTCCGGAGCACTCAGGGATTCATGACGGGCGGCTTCGGTTGGTCCGCCGCCGTCCCTGTCCCGGGCGACTATGATGGTGACGGCAAGACGGATCGTGCCGTTCTGGGCCCCGGTTCGACCTGGTACATTCTGCGGTCGTCAAATGGCGTAGTTCGAACCCGGCAGTTCGGGTGGTGAGTCCCGCCCGCATTCCCCGGATGGTCCCTTTCAAGGACCCTCATAACCGCGCAAGCTTATTTGTCGAGGAATCAGATTTGCCTTTCGCTTGCTGCTCTGCTACAAATCGGCCTCACTCCCCCTTGCCATTGGCATCGATCGTCTCGACTGGACAAGAGATGATGCGTTTCGGGTAGGGTCGCCATGCATGTGATCGGAACGGGTTTCTTTCTGTGGCTGCTTGCCATCGTGGCACTCGTTCGGGTGGTTTGGATCGTGAGTCCCCGGTGGCCGCCGCCGCGCGGCCAGGCGGCGCTCTGGAGCCTGACGCTTCTCGCCGCCGTGATCCTTCTGTTCCGCCCCCACGAGGACGTTTTCGGAGGCCAAGACCAGGGGCTGTACGTGAACTCGGCGGTCTTCTTCGCCAGGGAGCGCAGCTTGTTCGCTACCGACCCGCTTCTCGGTCAGGTTCGGAAGGAGGCGCGGCCCGGCTTCCTCTACTACGGCTGCCACAACAATGACAGGACGGCGACAGGGGCCATGGAGATCAAGGATTTGAATCGTGCTCTGACCGGCCCCTGGTTCCCACCGGCTTATCCTTTGCTAATGAGCGTTCTTGCTGTTCTGGGTCCTGCAAGATGGATTCTGTATGTTGCTCCCTTGTTCGCGCTGTTTACGGCCTTGGTTGCGGGGGCCGCGGCCAGAATGCTTCTTGAGCGTGAGTGGGCCGCTTGGGTTGCCTCCGTTTCCTATTTGCTGAACCCCATCGTGGCCTGGCATGGGCGGTGCGCACGCCCGGAGTTCATGGCCGGCTTCTTCATGTTGTCCGCTCTGGTGATACTGATGCACGCGCATGACTCACGAGGAAGGATCTGGCCGGATGTTGTTCTGGGTGCTGTGTGTGTGAGTATTGCGCCCTTCTTCCACGTCACCGCCTGGCTTGGGGCTATTCCCGCGGCATGGATCGTCGCGCTGCTTCTGCTGAGAGGCCGGACAGGATGGCTGCCGTATCCGTTCGTTGCCTTGGCTGGTCTACTGCTGTTCGTTTATCAGACAATACGCGTGACGGACCACTACAGAATGGCCGGGTACTTCGAATGGATCATGGAATCGCCCATTGCAGCTGTCGCGTTGGCGGCCGGTGTGCTTTTGGTCTTGACGGCCGTCTGCGTTGCGATGGGCCGCATCAGGAGGCGGCGGCCTTCGAATGTGGGGCCGGGACGCCGCCGCTACGGACTTGTCTTCAGTCTTGCGGTACTGGTCTTGACGGCGGGAGCGTTTCTGACGGTCTATTTCGTCTCGCACCTCCCGGCCGTGGGGCTGTTTCGAGGCGACTCCCTGCTGCAAGTACTGAAGATTGCCGACCTGTATGGTTTTGCGAGACTGCTGTCGCGTCCAGTGGCGTTGCTCGGCCTGATAGGCTGGGGGACCTTTGTCGTTCGCGGCGGCACGATGCGGACGCGGCGGGGGGCAGTGGCGCTGGGCGCATTTCCGGGCCTGATCCTGAGCGGAGTCATGTATGAGTACATGTACGGGGCCCGATACATGCTGATCTTCCTGTGTCCGTTCTTAGCTCTCAGCATGGCGTCGCTGGCGACGCTGTTGCCGGCAACGCCCGGATGGCGAAAGCGCGTACCTGTCATTGTGGCCATGGCGCTTGCTTTGCTTGGCGTGCAGAACAGATTGCATCTCTATCGTATAACCGAGTACCAAGGGTTCACGCGGTTCCTTGGGTCATTCGCGGACCAGGTCATGCGAGAGAACGGGATCCTGCTGTTTGAGTATTCGCGGATCGCCGCGCCGTTGCGTTCTTTCTTCGGCGTGCCCACACTGGCGCTTGACAACGAACGCCACACGGACTATGCCGCACAGGAGGAGGCTTGGGCGGCGATCATGCGCGCGAACCCGAGCCGGCCGGCCTTCTTTGCCACGCCGTTCCCGCCGCCGATGAGCCATCGGTTCCGCTTCGAGCCGGCCGGTGAGTTTGCCTACGCTGGCCGTCGCCTCAGGCAGGTGCCGCGCGCCTTGCCCGACTCCGTCCAGCCGTGGCGGCTCAACCTGTGTCTGTACCGCATGGCTCTGCGGACCCCAGGCCGCGTGCGGCCGGAGACGGAGTTCCAATTCCCCTATGCCCGTATGTCCGGGGCCGGCAATATGGGGCTGAGCAGGTTCGCCAATCTCAGGGTCCGCAGTCCGGAAGTGGCCGGACTGGCCCTTTCTGCGGACGCGCCGTGCCTGATCCCTATTCCGGCGTCCGCACCCGCCGGAGGACCGTGCGAACTGTTCCTCTTCGTCCTCGATGACACAGCCGTGGCCGAACGGCCCGAACTCTCGGTGCGGGTTGGCGACGCCGAATGGCGTGCCGGTGCCCGTACGCATCTGATAGCGGACTGGTCTGTGTACCGGTTGAGGCCGGAATGCACGGCGGACCGGACGCTGGAAATCCGTGCGTCGTGCCCGGGATTGCTGACCGATGCACAGATGGTCTGGTCCGGCGGCGCCTGTTCGTTGCTCGACGCGCCTGACGCCAGCGCCCTGGTGCGGCGGCGCCCGAGGCCGTTCATGACGCGGCGCGCCCGCCAGGACGCGGAACTCGTCGTTCCGGTGCCGGGCGAAGGGAAAGGCTGGTTGCTCACCTTCCTGGTGGCTCCTGATGCCGTCGGCGAAACGATCACGCTCGATATATCGTCACGCGAGAGGGCACAGGAGCGGCCATTCCCACGGCCGATTCCGACGGGCCGATGGCGATGGGACGTATGGCCCATGCCGGCATCGACCGGCTGGGCCGTGAGTCGCATGCGAATTCACTCCGATCGGGTGTTCGATCCCGGGCAGCCGGGATACCCCTCCGATCTGGCCGTGATGATGGGCTATTGGGCTGTGGTGAGGTAGAGACGGCGTCCCTATGCCATCCGCCCGGACAACCGACAACCCGCCGCGGGTGGCCCCGCGGCGGGTTGTTTCTTCCGTCAATCCCTCGGCGCTACTTCCACCTTCCGCCGAGCGGCGTCATATCCGCCGTGCCCAGATGCAGGGGCGGCCGGCGCAGCATGGTGTGGGCGGCAACGCCGGTGGTATCGCGGATGAACCAGGTGCTGGACGCCGGGTCGTACAGCGCGATTTCCGCGTCGCCGTCGCCGTCGTAGTCGCGCGGGACGGGGATGGGGCCGTACCAGCCCCATTGGATCACCTGCCCCCACAGCAGGTTTCCGCTGGTCATGTCGCGGATGTACCAGTTCGCCGCTCGTGGGTCGAACACGGCGATATTCGCCGACCCGTCCCCGTCGTAGTCGGCCGGGACGGGGGTGACGTCGTACCAGCCCCAGGCTACCGGCGGGAACTGGAGTCCGCCAGTCGCCATATTCCGCACGTACCACGTGGCTGACACCCGGTCGAACACCGCGATATCCATGCCGCCGTCATTGTCGTAGTCGGCCTGCACGGGCAGCACGCCATGCCACCCGAACTGAATCGGCCGGTCCTCGATCAGGCGGCCCGTCTGGCTCGACCGCGCGAACCAAGTAGCGGACACGATGTCGTAGACGGCGATGTCGGTCTTGCCATCCAAGTCGTAGTCGCCCTGGACCGGATACACGCCGTACCAGCCGAACTGAATGGGCCCGCCGCCCAGCAATGCGCCTGTGGACGATTCGAGCACGAACCAATTGGCGGCGCGCGGGTCGAAGATGGCAAGGTCGTTGGTCCCATCGCCGTCGTAGTCGCCGGGCACCGGCGTGACGCCGCCCCAGCCGCAGGGCTGCTCGCCGCCATAGCCCATCGCGGTGCTGCCGTCGGACAGCAGCACGTTCCAGTTGGCCGAGGAGGAATCGAACGTGGCCAGGTCGAGTACGCCGTCGCCGTCGTAGTCGCCGGGCACCGGCACGGAGTTTGCGCCCGAGCCCCAGACCAGCGGCCAGGCACTGCCCATCATCGCGTTGTTGCTGGCGCTCTGCTGGATGTACCAGTAGCCGGTCGAGGCGTCGTACACCGTCAGGTCCGCCATGCCGTCCCCGTCGTAGTCGGCGGGCACGGGGATCGCGTCGTCGCCGACGCCCCAGTTCACGGGCGCGCCGTTCAGGAACGGATCGACAGGGCTGCGCACGTACCAGTTGCGGCCCTCGGGATGATAGACGGCGATGTCGTTGGTGTCGTCGCCGTCGTAGTCCGCGGGCGCCGGAACAGCGGCTTCCCAACCCCATTTGACAGTGACTTCGGCACCGTCGGTGCTCTGTCGAACCAGCCAGGTGCCCTCGCCGGTGTCGTCGATGAAGTATACGGCGAGGTCGGTCTGTGCGTCGCCGTCATAGTCGCACGGTACGGGGATCGCCGATTCGCTGGCGCCCCACCAGTTCGTCTCCTCTACGCCGTCGCGGCTGCGGATGACGCGCCACATGTTGCTGCCCGTCACCTCGTTGGTCTGCGCGTAGTAAATGGCGAGATCGTCCGAGCCGTCCCCGTCGAAGTCGCCGGAGACGGGCTTCGCCGCCTCGTCGCCCCAATTGGTGACCGATAACTTGGCTGTCGAAGCCAGAATGTACCAGTTGGTTGCGTCCGGGTCGTACACGCCCCAGTCGTTGGTGCCGTCGCCGTCATAGTCGGCCGGGACGGGCTCCACCCCGTCGTACCCGAAGCTGTAGCCGTCCTGCCCGTCGAGCAATGTGCCGTCGCTGCTCTGCCGCACGTACCAGACGCCGTCTTTGCTCACGGCCGGGTCCATCACGCCGTCCCCGTCCCAGTCGCCCGGCTTGGTCACGACCTTCGAGCGCGAGGCCTGCAACTGGATGAAACGGTAGCGGATGGCCCCGTTGATGTAGGCCAGGTGCATGTTGCCCTCGTTGTCCAGGCAGATCGAACCGCTGCGGCCCAGGCACACGTCGCGCGGGTCGGCCTGGTTCGGGAACGGGTCGGTCAAGCTGCCGTCCTGGGCGACGTACACCAGCTTGATCCGGCCGCCGGTCGTCCAGCACAGGAACGCGCCGCCGTCGTCGCCCGGCGCCGGGCACCACTGCGGGTCATAACGGATTTCGAACGTCGCGTTCGGGTCCGCGACCGGGAGGCGCGAGGTGTCGAACAGCATGCGCTGGCCGTCCCAGACGTTGTAGACGAGCCCGGCGTTGAACACGCACGCGATGTACGCGCGCCGCGGGTCCTTCTTGTCGACCCCGACCCCCGGGTGGTAGAAGTCGCTGCCCTGCTCGCGGTAGGGCCCGTACGCCGCCCAGGTCGTCGGATTCAGCCCCTGCGCGCGGCGCAGCGAGTTCTGGTAGGAGCCCGGCTGCAGGCTGTACCCGCACATGGCCGAGTGCCACACCCCCTCCTGCGTCGGCGGGTCGTAGGAGGCAATGCGGAACCGGATCTTCTCGCCGCTGCTGCCGGAGTTCATGTTGCCGATCGCCACCGTGCTGCCGCTGGAGTCGAGGACGATCCAGTTGCCCAGCGTGCCGAGCACCGCGCCGCGGTCCGGATAGAACCGGTCGAGCGAGACGTTCCCGTTGCCCTTATGGACGCAGACGTGCCGGAACCACTTCTCCGAGGGGCTGGTGGACATGTTCTGATAGCACCACAGCCCCTGGCCCAGCATGCTGCCGTATTCCTTGCAGCCGAACTTGCAGGAGATCCAGGCGCGGTCCCGGCTGTCGATTTCGATGCGCGGCATATACAAACGCGACGCGTCGTACCGGCCGCCCGGCGAGCCCACCGCAAAGACCGCCTGCGACCAGCGGTCGTTAATCCTGTGGAAGATGTAAAGGTATTTCGAACTGCCGTAGTCCAGTACGATGTGCGGCTGATTCGAGGTGTCCGCGGCTATGCTCGGCCGGGAACCGCTGTACGTGCCGGCACTTTCTTCCGGGCCCACCGACTTGATCTGCGGCATCGCGGCCATCAGGTGCCCCGAACCGATCAGCATCACGAGCGCAGCCAACATCCAGAAACGCAACTTCACTTCCCGCCTCCTTGGTTATGAACGGATAGAGAACCCCCACCACGCGACAAAGCACACGCCATGCCGCAAGCCAGATTTTATCTTTACCACTCAGAAGGGCACTGATGAGTGGGGAAGGCAACTGGGCACTTAGAATGGCTATCCGGCAGACACCTCAAACACGATTGTGCAGGAAAATAACACATGAGCCCGACGCGTGCAACACCTTTTTGCGCTTTCTGAGCGGCCGACCACGAATGGACACGAACCAACACGAATGAACGCGAGCGTCAATTCGACGGCAGCCTCGCGAGACAGGCCTTTTCCCGATCTCTATTCGTGCCCATTCGTGTTGATTCGTGGTTCCTTCTTGGCGGCGTCGAACAGCCCGCATTGCCGCTCAGAAAACGTATTTCAGCCCGATCCCGACGCTGACGTGGCCCATCGGGAAATCCCAGGTGCCGCGGTCGTCGACCACCCGTTCATAGAAGGAAAGCGTGTAGCGTGTTGTCGTTTCCACATTGACGTAGCGTACGTTGAGATCGGCCGACCAGTTGGGGCTCAGCGCGATCTCGCAGGCGCCGCTCAGCACGAAGCCGGTCGCGCTTTCCGGGTCCAGCGCGCGCTGGTACCCGTTATTGGGCCACGGCGGAGAGCCGGCCGCGCGCCACGCCGCGTAGTCCGCGTCGCGGGTCGGCCCGCCGAACCCGTTGTGCCAGACGGGATCGTTCTCGAACTCGGCCTGCATGAACACCATGCCCATCCCGGCAACCGGAGTGAAGCGTGTGCTGTTCGGGTAGCGCCCGATCAGGCTGACGCTGGGGCCGGAGAGCGAGAATGTCCCGTCGCTGTGGCCGTCCCAGTAGGTGACGGTCTTTGCCCGGACATGCTCCCGGCTGACCTCGACGCCCCAATGCTCGTTCACCATGCCTTGCACAAAGACGTTGATCGGCAGGTAGTCCTGCTCCGCCTGCAGTTCCGTGATGCTGCCCAGGTAGGAGTTGTCGATGTCGCGGCTCGCGTCGAGCAGTACGAAGTGTGTCGAGCGCGTCCCGATCCGAACGCGCCCGGCCAGCACATTGCGGGTCTTGCCCCACGCGCTGTCCAGCTTTCGGGCGGCCTTGTCCGCCCCCGTCTCCGGCTCGGCGGGGCGTCGCACGGGCCGCGGCGCCGGCTTGGCCTCTTTCGGTTCCGGCGCCTTTTTCGGTTCCGGCGCCTTGCGGCGTTCGCGACGCGCTTCCCGCGGTTCCGGCTCCGCGGGCGCGGCCGGCGCCGTCTCCAGCTCCGGCGGAAGCGAGTCGAGCGCCAGCAGCGTCTTCAGGTTGCTGCCCGGCACGAGCCGCACGAAGTTCTTGAACGTGCCGGCATAGCGCGACTTGGCGCGCCGGACGATGTTGCCGTCCTCCACGCTGACCAGCGTGGTGGTCACCGTGCATTCGGAGCCGATCCGCTCCACTTCCCCGTAAATCACGTACCGCACGTCGAGCAGGCGCCCGGCGGCCAGCGCGGCGCCCGCCACGGTCGGATAGGCGGACGGGATGAAACGGTAGGCGGACAGGACCTGATGCATCTGGTAGCGGGGCAGCACCTGGTAGTTGCCGATCAGCGACAGAAACGTCGCGAACCGGTTGCCCAACTCCGCCGCCTGGCCGCTGTCCACACCCGTGCCGGCCTCAAATGTCAGCACGGCGCATGACGGCCGCTCCGCGACGCGTAGGGTCTGCGCCGGCGCCGTACACGGCCGCAGGCAGCCCTGCACGCCGAGCCAGACGGTCAGCCCCGCGGCCGAAAACAAGCGCAGGGGGGCTCTGGGTCCTCGCATTCCCTGTACCTTCCACAATCCGGTGAATCCCTGGCGGGTAGACGAAAACGCGGTATCTTCCACAATTGGCGCCTGTTGTGCAAGTCGATTCCGCCCAACTTGCTCCAGAACGTACTCGAGAACTTGTATCGACAGAGACCACAGCCCGTCCGTGCATGATGCATTGCGGGAGTCGAGGCGGCCGCCACGCTGACTGTTGCACGACCGTCTCTTGCCCGCGAAAGCACGCGAAAGGGTCGCGAAAGGGCTGGCTGGCCTGCGAGAGTCTGTTGCGGGAATCGAAAGGCAGCCGCCGCGCCGTGTCGGAGCGCTACGGAGACCGGCCCGTGACGGACGGCGGCCGCCTCGATTCCCGCAACGAACGCCTCCTGGATGCGGTAAAAGAAGGCGCTCGCAGCAACTTTGAGTTGTTTGCGCCCGGATGGCATCCGGAGAAGGAACAGTCCGGCCGGGCGCAAACAGTTCAAAGTTGATGCCGGATCGTGCAATGACGCACGTGCTGCGCAAGACTCTTCCGCTTTTCGCGTTCCTTTCGCGCCGTTTCGCGGGCAGAAGACGGCCGTGCAGCAGTCAACGCCGCGGATCGGAGGGTGCACCTCGACCCTTGAACCGTGACGCGATGCTCTGCTATTCTGCGGGAGAACGGAGTTCTCGAGCAAGTTTCAGACGGGGCGAGGACCATGCCCAGGCGAACCGTCATATTCCGGAAGATCCTGCTGCTTGCCGTCACGCTCGTGTTGGGGCTCGCCGCCGCCGAACTGGTCCTGCGCGCGGTGACGCCGCAGGCCTACTACGTGTGGCGGCCGAACCTGTGCAGGATCTTCAAGCCGCAGCCCGGCGTCATGCCCGGCGTCAGCGGCAAGTCGCGCTTCCAGATCAACGCGGCGGGGATCCGCGGCGACGCGTTCGCTTCACATCAGCGCTACCGCATCCTCTGTTTCGGGGGGAGCACCACCGAGTGCCTGATTCTGGACGAAGAGGAGGCCTGGCCCTACCGGCTGCAGATCCTGCTGAATGCCGCCTGCGGCGAACCGGCCGTCTGGGTCGGGAACGTGGGCAGAAGCGGGCACAACACGCGGCACCACGTTCTGCAGGTCGAGAAGCTGCTGTCTCAGTATCGGGGGCTTGACGCCGTCATGCTGCTGGTGGGTGCGAACGACTTCCACCAGCGGCTCTCGGCGGATGCCGGGTTCCGGCCGCAAGCCGAGCCGACGCCCGCGGACCGGCATGAGCTGATGCGGCGCGCATTCATGGTGTTTCCCGGGCGGGACGGCCCGGTCCCGATTCCCGAGCGATTCGCGTTCTGGCGGCGCCTGAAAGCCGGCGCCGCCTGGCTCGCGCCGCCGCCTGCGATCCGGGCCCAGATGCAGGACCGGGCCGGCCTCTGCTACCGCAGCTGGCGCCGCCATCGGGCCGCGGCCACGCAACGGCTCGATACGTTGCCCGACCTCAGCTCGGCCCTCGCCGAGTATGCCGCGAACGTGAATCATATCATCGATATCTGCAGACAACGGCGCGTGCGCCCCATCTTCGTGACGCAGCCGGCCATCTGGCGGCCGGGGTTGGAGCCGGACCTCCAGGCGCTCCTGTGGATGGGCGGGATCGGCAACTTTCGCGAGGGCCCGGGGCATGCCTACTATACCGTCGAGGCGTTGGCAGACGGGCTTGCCGTATACAACCGCGCACTTCAGGATGTGTGTGCGCGGCGCGGGTGCGAGTGCTTCGACCTCGCGGCCGCCATTCCGAAAGACGGCGCCGTGTTCTATGACGACATGCATTTCAACGAAAACGGCGCGGAGCAGGCCGCTCGCGCGCTCGCCGACTACCTGCTGGATCGAGAGCCGTTGAAGGGGATGAGGAAACAGTGAGGCGGACAGGTCGAGGGTGGGTCAGGCGGAGGATAGCCGCAAAAAGGCACAAAAGGCGCAAAACCAGAAAAGGATATGTTGGAGGAATTTGGGCGGGCTGCCTGCCACAGCATTGGGGCAGGCGTGTGTATCACGAGGGCAGCCCGCGCCAAGTTCCCCCAACGATGTCTTCCGATAAGGCTCAGAAGGGACCTTTCGGGGAAATCGTGTTGAGCGTCATGTCCGGGCAAGGAAGACGTTATGCAATTCCGAACCGTGGAGTCGACGTGTGATCTCTTGTGCCTCATGAAAGAGGAACGTGGCGGGAATCGCGCCCGCACTCCGGTGCGGGTGCGATTCCCGCCACATATTGACCGCGCTGCGCACGCATCTTTCGCTTCTTGTGTGTCCTTTTTTGTGCCTTTTGTGCCTTTTTGCGGCTATTCTGACTCGCTTGCACCACAGTCTCGCTGGAGGCGGAGCGCGTGAGAATCGGTGTCATGCTGCGGGCGATGGACGAGAAGCAGGGGATCGGGATCTACACGCAGAACCTGCTCGACGAGCTGCTCGCGCTGGATTCGGCGAACGCGTACGTGCTGTTCTACCGCAACCCGTCCTTTCTCGGCCGGTACGGGCAGCATGCGCACGTGACCGAGCGGCTCGTGACGGCGCCGAACAAGGCGGTGTGGGACCAGGTGAAGATTCCGTTGGCCGCGCGCGCGGCGGGCGTGGACCTGATCTTCCACACCAAGTTCACCGTGCCGTTCCTGACCCGGCGCGCGACCGTGATGACCGTGCACGGGGCAAGCTGGTTCGTGCATCCGGAGCTCTACGGCGGGCTCGACATCGCCTATGTGCGCCGCTTCATGCCGCTCTATTGCCGGAAGGCCGCGGCGATCATCGCGAATTCGGAGCTGACCCGCACGGACTTCATCCGGCTCGTCGGCGTGCCGCCCGAGAAGATCCATACCGTGCGGCTGGGCACCAACCCGAGCTTCCGCCCGATCCCGGACCAGGCCGAGCTGGATGCCGCGCGCGCGAAATATGCGCTGCCCGAGTCCTACATTCTCGCTGTCGTCAAGTACGATCCGCGCAAGAATTTCGGGAACCTGATCCAGGGCTTCCGGCTCCTGCGCCGCAGGACCCCGTACAAGCTGGTGGTGGTCGGGATCGGATGCGAGAAGTACCGGGCCGAGTACGCGCTGGACGCCGACGGAACGGCGGAGGACGTCCGGTTCCTGGGCTGGGTGGAGCAGCCGGACCTGCCTGCGCTCTACAATCTGGCCACCTGCCTGCTGTTCCCGTCCGTCTACGAGGAGTTCGGGATCCCCACCTGCGAAGCGATGGCCTGCGGCTGCCCCGTCGTCGTCTCCACGACGGGCGCGCTGCCCGAGATCGCCGGCGAGGCCGGGCTGCTGGTCGACCCGTTCGACCCGGAATCCATCGCCGCGGCGCTCGAGCGGATGGTGACCGACGGCGCCTTGCGCGAGGAGCTGGCTTCGAAGTGCCTCGAACGCGCCAAGGCGTTCACCTGGGCTCGCTGCGCGCGCGAGACGCTCGAGGTGCTGAACCGCGTGCGGTAGGGCGGGTCGCCGCACAGACATACAGCCTGACAGTTGAAAGTAGAAGCGGCGTCTCGCCGCTTCCCCCGGGCCGCAGGCCGGGGCGAAGAGCCGAGCCGGCGTCGCCCTGCGGGCTATGGCGAGCCATGGACGGCTCTTCTACTATGGGCTACACGGCCCCAGACGAAGTCTCCACCTTGCTATATCCGGCGCCGCCGCGGGCGCCGGGGGCCTTGCTGACCTGAAACTTGATCGAGTTTCCTCGAGAACTTACTCGGGAACTTGCTCGAGAACTTTCGGCCTGAGGCCGATCGGCGCCCCTCACGGGCGCGCGGCCCCCGCGCGTCCCGTGCAGGGGCTGGTTCGGAGTCCGTTATCAATTGTGGCGGAACGTTTCCT
>JAFGHX010000195.1 GCA_016929905.1 Kiritimatiellia bacterium | reverse complement strand
ATGGCGGGCGAGAACCAGACGGTAAGCTGCGAAGAATCCGGCGCAGGTGTCGCCACCACATGCTATCGGGTTCGGGTGTGGTTGGAGCACGAGTGAAGAATGAATGGACCGGGCCCATCCAAGGAGGGGGCTGAACCGCGAATGAATGCGAGTGAACGCCAATATCTCGGAGATGCTCAGAGCAAGCCAACGAGGATGAGCCGGATTTTCGTGCTGAGCCTGGCAACTGTGCGGCAACCCTGGCGGGGTGTTGTCTGTGTTCGCGTTCATTGGCGTTCATTCGCGGTTCCCCGGGCTTTTCGGATGACCTCTAATTCGACTGGTGAATCCGTTGCTGCCTTTCGCGCTTCTTGCGCCTCTTGGCGGCGGGTCTTCCGGCTCCCTGCAGCCGGTGCTGGCTTAGGAGTTGCGCACGCCGACATCTCGCGCTATACTGAAGACCGTTCGGTTGGGTGCGCCAAACACAGGGAGGAGACGACGTGCTGCGATCGGTCCAGGCGACGATTGACGAGGAGGGCAGTGTCCGCCTGCTCGAGGCTATCCACATTCACGGGGTTCACAGGGCCATCGTCACCATACTCGATGAAGGGTGCGAACCGGAACCGCCCGTTCCTCCCGGCTCGAAGCGCGATGTCCTGGGCGAGACGGCGGGTCTGTGGGCGGCCCGGGACGGGCATGGGCTGGAGTATCAACGCCGGCTTCGGTCGGAATGGGACAGATGATGCAGGCGGAGTACCTTCTCGACACCGTGGTGCTGATCGATCACCTGAACGGCGTAACCGAGGCCACGCAATGGCTCCGCACGCACGGCGAGGGAAGATCGGTCATCTCCGTGATCACGCGGGCCGAAGTCTTGGCAGGGGCAAGTCACGACGAGAGGGAACGGGTCGAAACGCTCCTTGCGGCATTCGATTGCCTGCCGATCACGCCGCCGGCGGCCGACGAGGCGGCGAAGTTGCGCCGCGAGCATGGCTGGAAATTGCCGGACGCATTCCAGGCCGCGCTCGCGGCAATGCATCGGTTGAAGCTTGTGACTCGCAACTCCAAGGACTTCAGCCCGGAGAAGCACGCCTTCGTTCTGATTCCCTACGAGCGGTGACCCGCCGGTCTCTCGCCTCCCCGCGGCGGTCGCGTGCAGCCGCTTGTGGTGGTTCGGCAATCCGTCATTCTCTCGACCGTTGTTCTTCTCCTCCTCGTCGTCCGTTATCGTCGCCCGCTGTCGTCAACCGATCCAGGAATCGTGAGATCAGCACTTCGGCCTACGATAGCGGCGATGGCGGTGGACTGTTCTTCCATCCATCTCTTTCATCTGAACATCCACAAGAACGGAAAGGACCATTGGATGAAGACAGTTCCGACCCCGTTTGCCCGGCTTGGTCTGGCCGGGATGATGCTCTTGTTGACGATCGCCGGCGCGCAAGGGGCGCCGAATGGCCTGATCAGCCACTGGTCGTTCGACAACTCGGGCAATCCGGGTCATGACGACCACGGCAGCAACCACGGGACCGTTGACGGGGCGACCTGGATCAGTGGCGGCATGGTGGGCGGCGCGCTCTCGTTCGACGGCTCGAACGATGTCGTGACCATTCCCGATTCGCCCAGCCTCGACCTGGCGCATGGGCTGAGCATCGCGTTGTGGGTGCGGGCGAGTGTGCTGCCGAAATCCGGCCACCAATACGGGATCCTGACCAAGGGCATCAACTACGCGGACCCGAGCGTCAACTTCCTGCTCAGGATGGCCGGCGGCGGCAATGTCTCGTGCTGGCCGGGTGACGTAACCAGCGTGTCCTCGCTCGCCGATGACGCGTGGCGTTTCGTGGCGATGACGTGGGACGGCTACGATGTTCGGCTCTATGTGGACGGAGAACAGGAAGGCTCGGGCATTTGTGGGACGCCGCTCACGGCGAATGACAAGCCGCTTCTCCTGGGTTGGGCCTACGGCTGGACGGACCGGTACAAGGGGCAGCTCGACGAAGTGGCGGTCTTCTCGAGAGGGCTCACGCCGGCCGAGGTCTGGGCGATGTATCGCACCCGCGGCTACGACGGGCCGGCGCCGGAAGCCGGGCTGGGCATGTTCGAGGCCTACAACGATCTGGCGTGGTACGGCGGGCAGACCGCGCAGAACATCACGACCTACACCGTGCCGGGCGGCATTCCCGGCCTGCTCGAACGCGGCGCGCTGCTCGACTATGCCACGGGCTGGCCAACGCCCCTGGCCCTGGAGATTACCGGCGGCGACGCGGCGCACCAGGACCAAGGCCTGCATCCTGCCGCCGGCACGGACGCGCACGCCGTCTTCGATGGCACGGTGGATTGTGCCGGGACGATCGGCTACGCGACGGAGGACTTGAAGCTCAAGCTCAGCGGCCTCGATCCGGGTATGCGGTACGAGGTCGTGCTTTACAGCGACCGCGCCAACCCGGCGTACACGAACGGGTCGTCGCGCTACCACGAGGCCACGCTGTCAGGGGCGGAAGCCTTTGTCAACGCGAGCAGCGCCGGGGTGACGGTATCGAGTCGGGCCGCGCCGTCCGACACGACGGTCTACAACGCGGGCTACAATACGCCGTTCGGGTACGTGACGCGGTTCGCCGGGATAGACGCCGGCTATGGCGGCCAGATCGAGATTGTGCTCGCGCGCGACGTGGCGGAGAGCCGGTACACCTACGCCAACGCCCTGATGGTCAAAGGCGTCGGCGCCGATATCCGGCGCGGCTCGGCCTGGCGCTACCGCCGCGGCACGGCCGAGGCCTCGGCACCCGTGGCCGCGTGGCGCGCGCGCGATTACGACGACGGCGACTGGGAGGCCGGTCGCGCTCCGTTCGGCTATGCCGGCGTCGGCGACCCCGAGCATCCGTTCGGCACCGAGTTCCCGGAGATGCGCTACGCCTACAACTCGCTGTTCCTGCGGCGCGCGTTCTGGGTGGACGAGCCGGGCGCCACGACGGGTCTGGTTCTGCGCGTGAACTATGACGACGGGTTCGTGGCGTGGATCAACGGCACGGAAGTGCAGCGGGTCGGCCTGCCGGCGGGCGAGGTGCACTGCACGGACGTGGCCGCCAGCCACGAGTCGGGCGTCTTCGAGTCGTTCGCGTTGCCTGCGCCGGCCGGCTACCTCGTGCCCGGCTACAACGTGCTATGCCTGCAGGGGTTCAATGCGGACTCCGGCAGCAGCGATTTCAAGCTGGACGCCGAACTCGAAGTCGCCGTGCGCCGCGCGGCCCCGCCGCTCGTCGCGCCGGCCGGCGGCGCGAACCGGACCTCCATCACGGTGACGCTGCGGGCGGTGGACCCTGGCGCGGTGGTCCACTACACGCTCGATGGCATTCGGCCGACGACGAATTCGACAGTCTATAGCGGCCCGCTGGTTCTGAACCAGAGCGCGGCGGTGCGGGCCATCGCCGCCGGCCCGGGCTACGCGCCCAGCGAACCGGCGGCCGCCGATTTCACGGTGGTCGCCTGCAACCGGTTCTACGTGGACAAGGACGCGCCCGGCCCCACGCGCAACGGCGCGTCCTGGGCCACGGCGTTCCTGAAGGTGCAGCAGGGCGTCAATGCGGCCTCGACGAACGACGAGGTCTGGGTGGCCGAGGGCACGTATGTCGAGAACGTCGTCATGCACCAGGACATCGCGCTCTATGGCGGGTTCGACGGGACCGAGACGGCTCTGGCCGAGCGCGACTGGACCGCCCACGAGACGATACTCGACGGCAGCCTGACTGGGACGGTGGTGACGGTGACCGGCGCGGTCAGCCGCCTGTCGCGGATCGACGGGTTCACGATCCGGAACGGCACCCAGGGCATCGTCGCGTCAGAGGATGGCAGCCCCGTCATTCGCAACAACCTCATTGCGGGCAACGGGAATGCGGAGGCGTCTGGCGGGGGAATTTCCATCTATGGCTGGTGCCGCCCCCTGATCGAGCACAACACGATCGTCAGCAACACCGCCCGGTACGGCGGCGGTGTATACACCTCGTACGGCGATTCGGAAATCTACAGCAACACGATCGCCTGGAATGTGGCCGTGGAACATGGCGGCGGCATCAGCTCGCACGGGCGTGTCGTCGGCAACCGCATTGTCGGCAATGTCTCCTGGCGCAACGGGGGCGGGATTGAGGGCCAGTCTCCCGAAATCCTCAACAACGTGATTGCCGACAACGTGGCCTCGAACTACGGCGGCGGCCTCTACTTCGACTATGGCGAGTTCCTGTACGGTCAGGTGGCGAACAACATCATAACGAGCAATCGCGCCCTCCAGGGCGGCGCGATGTACGACTACCATACCACCCTGTTTGCCATGAACAACACCGTGCTTTGGAACACGGCGAGCAATGACGCCGGCTTCTATTTCGGCCGCGACTGGGTCTCCTGGATGTACACCAATGTGTGGGCCAACAACATCTTCGCGTGGAACGACTCGACTGAACCGAGCGCCGACCGGAAGTTCTTCCTGAATAACTGCATCTGGAGCAACGCGAATTTCGTGCCGGCCGAGGGCGCCGGCTACATCCAACAGGACCCCTTGTTTGTGGACGCGGCGGGCGGGGATTTCCATCTGCGCACGAATTCGCCCTGTCGCGACGCCGGCTGGACCGCGCCGGTACGCCAGCACTGGCAGGACCATGACGGCGGTCCGCGCATCCTGGGCGCCAGTGTGGACATCGGGGCCTATGAGCAGTCGGGCACGCCCTGGACCCTGGCGCCCGCGCAGGGCCGATGGCGCTACTTCGAGGCCGTGGGCCGCCCCGCGACGACCGCCTCAGGCTGGCTCGCGCCCGAGTTCGACGACGGGAACTGGGCGCATCTGGCTGGCGCCCCATTCGGCTACGCCGCGCCGGGTGGGCACGAGCACCCGTTCGGCTTGAACCTGATGCAGGACTACCCGTACTTCTGGATGAGCAACCGCTACTCGACCTTGTACCTCCGGCAGCGGTTCGATCTGCCGAACCCGGCTTGCGTCTCGAACCTCACGCTCCACGTGAACTACGACGACGGGTTCGTGGCCTGGATCAACGGCCACGAGATCGCGCGGGCCAACGTGGCGCCCGGTCCCACGGAGTGGAACCAGACCGCGCTGGGCAGCCACGAGTCGGGCACATGGGAGGCATTCACGGTGCCCGCCGCCGACGTCCAGGCCTGCCTGCTGCCGGGCGAGAACGTCATTGCCGTGCACGCGATGAACGCGGCCATTGCCGACGACGACTTCAAGATCGACGTCGAGCTGACGTGCGAGCTCGCGGCCGGTTCGCAGCCGGCCGCCACGCCACAGTTCGCGCCGAATGGCGGCACGTTCACGAATAGCGTGGCGGTGACGCTCTTGGCGGCCACGCCGGGGGCGACCATCTTCTGGACGACCGATCTGACGGATCCGACGGATCAGACGTATCTGGGGAAGGGGTTGACGCCCGTGGCGCTCACGCTCACCAACAGCACGACGCTCAAGGCCCGGGCGTACGCAGCGGGCTACGAGCCGAGCGAGGTGGCGAGCGCGTCGTTCACGGTCGGCCCGCCGGCGCCCGATAACGTGGTTTACGTGAAGCACGACGCACCCGGGCCGGCGCATGATGGCAGTACGTGGGCCACGGCTTGTCTCACGGTGGGGGCGGGGTTGAGCGCGGCCGCGGTCAGCGATGAGGTCTGGGTGGCCCGCGGCACGTACGTCGGGTGCCTGACCGTGCCCGACTACGTCGCGCTCTACGGCGGGTTCGGCGGCGTCGAGACCGCGCGCGCGGCCCGGAACTGGAACGCGAACCCGACCGTCCTGGACGGCAACGCGACCGGGACGGTGGTCCGGCTGGGCACATGGTCGCGCGTCGACGGGTTCACGATCCGGAATGGGCGTGGCGCAGACGGTGGCGGCGTGGACACGGGAGCGCGGCACGGGACGGTGGCCAACAACATCATCGTCGGCAACCAGGCGACGGCCAACGGAGGGGGGGTATGCATCGATTTCGGGGAGAATGCCAGTCCGCCGCCCGATGATCCACCGTGCGCGGCGCCCGGCCCCACAGGCGCCGGCCCGACGGCGGACGCCGCGGTGGAGGGTGCGTATCTCATCAACAACCTGATCATCAGCAATACCGCCCCGCAGGGCGGCGGGGTATACGGCTTCCACGCCTACGACGCGGAGATTGTCAACAACACCATCGTCCACAATAGTGCGACCGACGGCGGCGGCATGTATTTCGTCCGAAACGCCTGGGTAGCGAACAACATCGTGGCCTTCAATACTTCCGGCATATACGGGCCCGGGCGCCTCTATCACTGCTGTGTCCACGGCAATACGGACTACGACTTCGCCGGGTGCTCGACGGGGTACAATCCTGTTCTCGCGGATCCCCTATTCGCAGACCGGCCGTCAACCAATCTCCGGCTCCAGGCCTTTTCGCCCTGTATCGGCACCGGGGACGACAGCTGGATCGGGCCGGATTGGCTGGATATGGACGGCGGCCCGCGGCTCATTCCCTCGCACGTGGATATCGGCGCGTATGAGTTCGTGGCCGCGCAGCAAGTCGCCGCCCCCGTACTCAACCCGCCGAGCGCAGGCTTCCGGACGTCCGTATCGGTAACGATCACCACCGCCACCTCGGGCGCGAGCATCTACTATACGACCGACGGCAGTACGCCCACTCCTCTCTCGACCGCGTATGGCGGCGCGTTCACCGTGAGCGAGACGCTCGCCGTTCGCGCTCGGGCCTATCGCGCCGGGTTCACGCCGAGCACGGTGTCGACGGGCCGTTTTTGGCAAGTTGTTTTCGTGAGCCACGACGCGCCGGGCCCGACCCATGACGGTGCGTCCTGGCAAACGGCCCACACGACGGTCGCCGCCGGGCTGGCCACCGCGGGGAGCAACCAGAGCGTGTGGGTCAAGGCGGGCGTGTATGCCGAGAACGTCACGGTCCCGGCCGATGTGGCGCTCTATGGCGGGTTCGGCGGGACCGAGACCTCGCTCGAGCAGCGCGATCCCCGCGCGTATCCGACGATTCTCGACGGCGGCGGCACGGGAACCGTTGTCAGGATCGGCTATCGAACCGAGGGCCTGACGCGGGTTGACGGGTTCGTCATTCGCAATGGCAACGCGTCTGAGGGCGGCGGCGTGTATGCCGGCGACGGGCGCCCCATCATCGCCAACAATGTTGTTACGAACAATACGGCCGGCCTGGGCGCCGGGATCGGCAGCGGCGGCTGTCAGGCGCAGATTCTGAACAATACGATCGCGCACAACACAGCCTCGGGTTCCGGCGGCGGGATCGGGTCCGACGGCGGCGGCGGCGAAGGGCCGTTCGTCTATGGCAATCGCATCCACGACAACACGGCCGGGCAGGGTGCGGGCATGTACGTCCGCCACAACGAGCCGCGGATCGTGAACAACACGATCGTCGCCAACACGAGCGTCGGGGGCCAAGGCGGCGGGCTGTACTGCGCCTACGCCAACAATGCGCCGCTCGCGGCCAACAACATCATCGCCTTCAACAACTCGGGTGTCTACGGCGGGTTCGCGGCTCGCTGCAATTGCGTGTACGGCAACACCAACTACGACTACTCCGGGACGACCCCGGATACCAACAGCCTGTCGGCCGATCCCCTCTTCGTCAATTTCGCCGCCCGGGACCTACACCTGCAAGAGGAGTCCCCCTGCATTGACGCCGGCGACAGCAGCGTGGCGCCCGCCGATTCGACGGACCTGGACGGCAACTCGCGCGTCGTCGACGGGACCGTCGATATGGGCTGCTACGAACATCAGGGCAGCGCGCCGCAGACCGTGGCCGCGCCGAGCGTCACGCCCAACGGCGGCACGTTCACGAACAGTGTGGCCGTCACGCTGAACACGACCACCGCCGGCGCCACCCTCTGCTGCAATTTGGATCCGCCTGATCCGTCGGATCCGACGGTTCAATCCTGCTGGACGAGCGCTGTGGGGAGCCTGACCTTCACGCTCACCAACAGCGCGACGCTCAAGGCCCGGGCCTATCTCGCCGGCTATACGCCCAGCGAGGTGGCGGGCGCGGCGTTCACGATTGCGGCGGGCGCCACCGTGCCGATGGCGCCAACCAACCTCACAGCGACAGCGGTGGCAACCAACCGGATCGACCTCGGCTGGCAAGACCGCAGCACGGACGAGACGCGGTTCAAGATCGACCGGCGGCTCCTGGGCGCGACGACCTGGACCCGGATCGCGGAGCCGATTGCGAACACGACGAACTACAGCGACGCCACCGTGACGCCCGGCACGACGTATGTGTACCGCGTCAAGGCATACAATGCGGCCGGGAACTCGGACTACTCGAATGACGCCCCGGCCACCACGCCGGCCACGGGCGGGCCGGCGGCGCCGAGCGGGCTGACCGGCGTAGCGCTCAGCTTCGCACGGGTCGCTCTGAGCTGGCAGGCGAACTCCACGGACCAGACGGCATTCCAGATCGAGAAGTCGAAGAGCGAGCCCGTCTATTGGCGCGCAGCCGCGGCCGTGGGCTCGAATGTCACGGCCTACACGGATACGGAGGTCGAGGCCGGCACGACCTACCTCTATCGGGTCCGCGCGCTGCGTGGGGCCGAGGTGTCCGATTGGTCCGACGTCGTCGCTGTGCCCGTGCCGGCGCGCGGAACCGGGTTGACGGCCTACAACGATCTGGCGTGGTTCGCAGGGCAGACGAACAATCACATCACGACGCATACGAGTGGGCAGAGCGGGCCGCTCGTAGACTACGCGACCGGCGGAGATGTTTCAGGTGTCGGGTGTCAGGTGTCAGGGGGGAGTGTGGGGACGGTGTACGAGAGCCAGGGCTCGGATGCGGCAGCCGGAACGGACGCGGCAGCCACGTTTAGCGGGAAGGTGGATTGCCGGAGCCTGATCAGCTACGGGACGGGCAGCGTTCCGATCACGGTGGAACTCACGGGCCTCGATCCGAGCCTGCGCTACGAGGCCGCGCTGTTCTGCAACCGCAACCAGGCCTATACGCCGATTCGGCAGGCGGCGGTGACGATTTCGGGGGCGGATGCCTTCGAGAACACGAGCACCCCGGGCGCGGCCGTCTCGACGACCACGGCGAGCAACGACACCACCACGGTCAATGTGGACAATACGCTCCATGGATATGTGGCCAGGTTCGCGAACATCGATCCCGGATTGGACGGCGCCCTGACGGTCGCCGTGGATTCGCCGGACGGGCATCCGTACGCCAACGCGTTCCGGCTGGACGGGGCGGTGCCGGGATATCTGTGGCATGTGCGAACCCAGAACGACCTGCACGTGATCTCCACTCCGGACTGGTCGAGGGCGGACATGCGGCGCGCCACCCTGTATACCTGCCCGGCGAGTGCGGACACGAATCTGCTGCCCGCCGTTTATCAGAACGCGAACGTCTACTCGCTGCACGTCGAGTTCCTGCGGCAGGCGTTCCCCGAGCGGTTCGCGGGGCTGACCATGGAGCAGTACACGGCAATGGTGCTGTACCGCGCGACGCGGTCGTACTACTCGGGCGTTATCTATGAGTTTTGGACGCCGGAACTCGGGTCGTTCTACGGGTTCAACGTCACGACCGACCCTGGCAACCAGGACGAATTACCCAGTCCGGCCGAGGTGCAGGTGGTCTACAACTTCGTCGCCGCCAGCTTGGATCTGCGCCCGCTGTACTACGCGCCGACGGACTACATGGAGAAAGAGAATACGCGAAACTGGACTTCACCGCCATTCCCCGTGTACCTGCCTGAGGGGTTGGCGCAACCGACCTATACGCCGTACACGATGGCCGTCAACTACGGAACGGTGAAGCGGCTGACCCTGGCGCAACTCGATCAGGCGCTCGCCGACATGACGCTCTCGTGGCAGGACATCGTGGTGCTCGATCAGGCGCCGTTCGACCTCGAAACCATCGTGGCGGGCGTGATCACGGCGCAGGAGCAGACGGACCTGAGCCACATCAATATCCGCTGCGCGCGGCGCGGGACGCCGAACGCGTTCGTGGCCAACGCGCTCGATGAATTCGCCGCGTACGAAGGGCAACTGGTGCGGCTCGAGGTCGGCCAGACCAACTACACCGTCGAGATCGAGACCGATCCGGCGGCGGCGCAGGCCTGGTGGGATACCCACCGGCCGAGCCTGTCCCGGCCGCCGCCGCAGCCGGACTGGAGCGTGACCAACTTCCTGGGGCTGACGGAGGGCGAGGCGACGAACGCGGCGGTGAGCGCGCTGGTGCACACGTACGGGGGCAAGACGGCGAACCTGATGGCCGGGAACCGCCACATGGCCTTCGAGTACCAGGTGGCCGGGTTCGGCATCCCGTTCGT
>JAFGHX010000194.1 GCA_016929905.1 Kiritimatiellia bacterium | reverse complement strand
TGACCTCTGATCTCCGACCTCTGACCTCTGGGTTGCGGGCGAAGCCCGCATTAGGGTGAGGGGGGCACGTTGAGCGTGTTGTTCGGCAGGCAACGGAAACGACGAAGTGGAAAAGACGAGGGAGGGAGGGAGCCAACGTTCAACATTCAACGCTCAACATTCAACGGGCGTTGAACGTTGAGCGTTGGGCCCAAGAACAAACGGGAGCCGAACATCTGCCTGCACCGTACTGCTGACAGCCGCTGGGAAGCGTCTGTCATCGTCCGGTGAGGCATCCCGAATCGGTCCGGCTCAATCCTCCCCGAAGCTGAAGGTTCCGATCCGGCCTTGTTCCAGGCCGATATGGTACAGACGATTGCGGAGCAGCTTCCCGCGGCCGAGCAGGATTTTCACGACTTCCGTGGCCTGCAGCGCGCCGATGGTGCAGGCGGTCGCGGCCGGCACGCCGAGCACGAGCTCGGGCCGGTCGGGCCGGGCATCGTCGACCGCCTCCGGCGCACCGTAGAGCCGGGCGAGTCCCGGCTCGCCGGGCAGGATGGTCATCATCTGGCCGTCGAACCCGGCCACCGCGCCGTGCACGAGCGGCACGTTCAGTGCGCGCGCGGCGTCCTGAAGGACGAAGCGGCCGGCGACGTTGTCGAGCGCGTCGACGATTACCTGTGCGCCGGTCAGAATCTGCACGGCATTCGAGGCATCGAGCCGGACGGGGCACGGCTCCACGTCGACGGCCGGGTTGATGCCGGCAACGACGCGTACGGCCTGCTCCGCTTTCGCCGTCCCGATATCCGCCGTGCCGGCGAGCGCCTGCCGGTTCAGGTTCGATTCGTCGAACGCGTCGCCGTCCACGACTTTCAGCCGGCCGACGCCCGTACGGGCCAGCAACAGGATCACGTTGCCGCCCAGGCCGCCGGCTCCAACGACCGCGACGGTCGACTCCGCCAGCCGGAGCTGCTCACCGGCCGAGAACGTTTCGCGGTTACGCAGGTAGCGGTGCGGCCAGATGTCGAGCCGCAACGCCGCCGCGTGCACCGCGCGCAGCGGGCATCCGCACTGCTGCGCCAGTTCCGCGACGTGCCGCTCACTCAAAACGCATACGTCGCGGCCTGTCGGGTCGGACAGGCGCTGCTTCCGCTTGTGAATCAGGTCTGGCAGACTCGGAGCATCCACGCGTTTCTCCCGTCATGCGCCGGCAGCGTCCGCATGCCGCCTGCCCCGGCAAGCCGACAGCAGGACGGCGGCACAACCTGGCCTGAACATCGCACGACCGGGCACAAGGTTCGCCCCTCGGGCTTCGACGCGCCGCTCGTGCAACAAGCGGGCTGCCGGCATTGTGCTGCCCGCATGCTGCTGTATAGACCGTACCGCGCCAAATGGCAAGCTTTCGGCATGCATCGCGACGGCCTTGACGGGTTGGGCGCGCTGGCGCTACCCTTGCCGGAACTCAGCGCCAACGGGAAGGGAGCCGCCTCATGAGTGACGACAGCGCACCGCGCCGGCCGATGCCGGACCACGACGCGTGGCCGGAATTCGCACTACCCTGGGACGACACATCGAGCGGCCCGGCGGATATGTCGCGCCTGCTGCACAAGCCGGCCGGAGCGGCGGGTTTTGTCGGGATTCGCGACGGGCACCTGTGCACGGGCGACGGCGTGCGCTGGCGGATCTGGGGGCAGAACCTGTGCTTCAACGCGATGCTGCCTGCTCAGGACATGGCGCCGACCGTCGCGCGGCGGCTGGCGAAGTTCGGAATCAACTGCGTCCGGCTCCATCACATGGATCATCGATGGCCGCGCGGGGTCCTGATCCGGAGCCTGGTCCCGCGCGACCAACGCGACGGGCGCGAGTCCGGCGCCGCGGAGCACACGCGCGCGCTCGATCCCGAAGCGCTGGCCCGGCTGGACTACTTCGTCTTCTGCTGCCGCGCGAACGGCGTGTACGTCGACTTGAACCTGAACGTCTCGCGCCCGTTCACCGCGGCCGACGGCGTGAAACAGGCGGACTGGATCGGGTACGGCAAAGCGCTCACCTACTTCGATCCGCAGCTCATCCTGCTGCAGAAGGAATACGCGCAGCAACTGCTCGGCCACGTCAACCCGTTCACGGGCAATCGCTACGCGGACGAGCCGGCCGTGGCCCTCGTCGAACTGGTCAATGAGAACAGTATCTTGGAATCATGGCTGTGTAACCGGCTGCGCGGCGAGCAGACGGAACCGGCGAGACGGACGTGGTGCGACATCCCGCCGGCCTATGCCGACGATCTCGACCGGCGCTGGAACGGATGGCTGGCGGCTCGCTACGGCACGCGGGCCGCGCTCGCCGCCGCGTGGAACGGCGGCCTGGCCGAGCGGGAGGATGCGGCGCAGGGCTCCGTGCGCCGGCTGCGCCCGGAAGAGTTCGCGCCCGCGCCCGCGCGCCGTTTCGCGGACGAGGCGACCTTCTACGCCGGATTGGAGCGGACGTTTTACGAGGACATGGCCGGCTATCTCCGCAACGAACTGGGCGTGAAGCAGGTGATTGTGGGCACGTCCGACCACAACCACGGGCTGAACGGGCAACTGCACGTGAAGAGCAACGCCGTGCTCGGCATCGTCGATACGCACATGTACTGGCAGCATCCGCGGTTCCCCTCGGCCGCGTGGTCGCGAAAGGACTGGCTCATCACCAACACGGCCATGGTCGACGCGCCCGACCATTCCGCGCCCGCGCGGCTCTCGCGCGGCCGCGTGCGGGGCCTGCCCTATATCCTGTCGGAGATCAACGAACCGTTCCCGAACGACTATGCGGCCGAGTTCATACCGACCCTGGCGGCGTACGGCCTGCTCCAGGATTGGGACGGCTTCTTCTTTTTCGCCTACGGCCACAGCGCGGAGCGCTGGAAAGACGGCGGCGTCATGGGCTACTTCGACATGGCGAACGACCCGGTAAAGATGACGCAGCTCGCGCTCGGCGCGCTCGTGTTCCTGCGCGGCGACGTGGGGGCGGCGCGTGAGTGCGTGGAGCGGCGCCTGACCGCGGCGCACGTGTGCGAGAGCCTGCGCACGAACAAGCCCGACGACCGGCACCCTTACTCGATCCCGTACCTGCTGGGCCGGCTGGCGCTGGTGCACCGCACCGTGATCGCCGAGTTCGAAGCCGAAACACTCGCTCCGGCCGAGCAGGCGGTGCCGCTGCCGGAAGGGACGATTGTGAGCGATACGGGCGAACTGTGTTGGGAGGACGCGGCGGAGGACGGCCGCGTGCTCGTCAATGCGGCCCGCTATCAGGCGTTTGTCGGGCGGCGCGGCGAATGCGCGAGCGCCAACATGACGTTCGATCTGTACACGCCGTTTGCCGCCGTGCAGTTGGCCAGCCTGGACGACGCACCGATCGCCGAAGCGCGGCTGCTGCTGCTGGCGGCCGGCGCGCGGGTCGCCAACACGGGCATGCGCTGGACCGACGAGACGCGCCGCTCGCTCGGCGAGAACTGGGGCCAGGCCCCCACGCGGATCGAGCCGGTCTGCGGAACGTTGACGCTCGGCGGGCTGGCCGGGGCGACAGGAGTCGTCCTGCGTCCGCTCGACCCGTGCGGGCAGCCGGTCGGCCCCGGGACGGAAGCCGCCGCAGCCGACGGCCGATTCCGGCTGGAGCTGACGGAAGAGAACGCCTCGCCGTGGTATCTGGTGGAGGTGCGGCGCGGGTAGATCGACCGCGGATGCAACGGTCAATCGGAGCAGCAGACGAGAAAGGCCAGGCAGCCAACGAGCCTGTCGAAAAACGCCGCAAGCCCCGGTCCGGACGGAGCCCGCCTTCGCTGAGAAGCTACGGCGAGGCAGGCCGGGTCCTCCAAATTCACAACATGTAGCGTCTTTGCCTTATGGAGGGCTGGCCTCCGTGCCGGCCACGGCCCTTTTCGACAGGCCCAACGTTCAACATTCAACATTCAACGCTTAGGGACAGTGCCTGCCGCCTTGTGGGTGACCGGTCGCGTGTGCTACGCTTCGGCACGCAGAGAGACAGTGTTGTCGCCCCTGCTCAGACAAAACAAAGCCGGGACCCGGCTACCGTTCGTCCTTCACGGATGTCCGACGTCATGAAGAAAGCCTCCAGCACATATCGCGCGGTACCGTTCATCCTCTGCCTCACCGGCATGGCGGTCAGGGGTGCGGTGACGAACGGTGTCGCCGGGCTGGGCGACGAACCGGGCGCGGCGCTGAACTGGCGCCTGCCGTCGTTTGTCAGCTCAGCAGAAGTCCTTGCCGAGACGAGGGACCGTCTCGTCAAGGCGTTCGACACGCAGCTCGCGAATCCGGACGGGTATCGGACGTGTGTGGAGCGCGAATGCGGGCTGTTTCCCGAGGGTGACCTGTTTCCCTACATCTACCCCGCGCTCGCCTACGTGAACGTGGCGCTGCGGGACCCGGCCCGCAGGCCACACAGCGCCGTGCAGGCCGCGAAATTGATCGATGTCGCCGTCATGTCGGCCGCCAGGCGCGTTCGTCCGCCGCGCGGCCGGCTCGAGGAACTGACCGACTACAAACGGCATGCCACGTATCTTGGACAACTGAACCTGGCGCTTGGCGCCTACGCGCTGATCGGCGACGACGGCCGCTACACGGCGCTGCGGAACAGGCTCTCCTACGTCCTGCACAGGGCCATGGTCCGTGGCGGCGGCCGCCCGCTCGTCTCGTTCCCGGAATACGCATGGCCGTTCGATACGATTGCCGTCCTGCTCTCGCTGCAGCTCTACGACGCGAAGACCGGTATAGCAAGGTCCGGCCCGATCATCCGGCAACACCTGGCCTGGGTGCGCGAGCACGCGACGCATCCCGAGTTGCGGCTACCCTACAGCCGGATCGACGAGGCCGCAGGCCAAGGCAAGGCATGGCCGCGTGGCTGCGATCTGTCCTTCCGCCTGTGCCTCCTGCCGCACCTCGACAAAGCCTACGCCAGGGATCTCTACCGGGAGTACGTTCGAAGCTTCTGGCTGGAGAAGGGCGTTCTGGCCGGGTTCGCCGAATGGCCGAACGGGGTGACGCGGCGTCAGGACGCGGACTCCGGCCCGATCGTGATGGGAGTCGGGCTGGCAGCGACGGGGTTGGGGCTCGGCGCCGCGATTGCGGCCGGGGACCAGGACCGGGTCGACCGTCTCTGCGGGCAACTGGCCTCGATCGATCTGATCCGGCCGCTCTTCGTAGCCGCCTATCAGCAGATGGCGCCGCGTGACGGCGGGGCGGTACCGCTCGACGACGGGTACGTGACGGGTTTTCTGTTCGGCGACGCGATGCTGTTCTACTGCGTCACGTGGCAGCCGTGGCCGGTGGGGAAAGCCGGGAACCCGTAGCCGTCCCTATCGCGGCGCGGACCCGCCTTTGCCGGTAGGCTGCGGCGAGGCAGGCGGAGCCGGGCCCGCCAGGCCCGCCAAATGCAGCGCGTTCGTCCGACCGCCGGTCGATCGCGCGCACGACCGCACAACGAAGAAAGGCGAAGGCAGCAACTTTGAACTGTTTGCGCCCATCCATCCTTTGCGATGTGGCGACCGACGGCGCAAACAACTCAGAGTTGCCGCGTTGGCCTGGGCCTCCCTCCGAAAGACGCTCGTTGCGGGAATCGAGGATTGCCACGCCGCGCAAGAGGCGGCCTTGATCATCAGACGCGGCTGCGTCGTGGCAATCTTTTCGATTCCCGCAACAACCATGCGAAAGCGAATCTGCCAACGTAGCCGGACAACGCCTCTGCCCCTCTCCCCTTTCCGCTCCTTTCGCGGCTTTTCGCGGGCAACGCCCCTACCGTTCGATCGCCTTCAACGCATCTTCGGCCGCCCGTTTCACGATGGGGCTGCCGCTGCGCGCGGCCTCTTGCAGCGCGGGCGCGGCGGCCCGCGCGGCCGGCCCAATCCGGCCGAGCACGCGCGCGACTTCGCGTGCGACACTGTCGTCCTGATGCTTCAACACGGCGGCGAGTTTCGGCACATACGGCACGAGCGCGACGGGCATCCGGCCCAGCGCCTCGACCGCCGCGCGGCGGGCATGGCGGTCGCTGTCATCAAGCGCCTTGACCAGATCACCCGCACCTGCCGCGGCGTCGGGTCCGATCTTGCCTAGAGCGGAGGCGGCCCCGCACCGTATCCCGGCGTTCGGATCGCGCAACGCCGCGCGCAGCCGCGGGACGGCGTCCTTGCCCGCCTTGGCCGCGAGCGTCACGACTGCATCGCGCACCAGCATGTCGGGGTCGCCGAGCGCTGCGACCAGATCCGGCAGGCAGGCTCGGCATTGCGGGTCGAGCTGGTCCAGCGCCTGAACGGCCGCAAGGCGGGCGTCGCGGTCGGTCTGTTTAAGAATCTTCGCGATGCCGGGCACCGCGCCCCGGGCGGGGGCGCCGATCTTGCCGAGCGCGCGCGCGGCCCAGACCCGCGCCTTCGGCAGCGGGTGCTCCAGCGCCTTCAGCAGCGCCGGCACGGCAGGTTCGCCCACCTTCGCCAGCGTGGCCGAGCCGTGCGCGCGTACCCGATCGTCCTTGTCGCCGAGCGCCTCGGCAAGCGCCGGCACAATGCGGTCCGGCGCCGAGGCAAAGTTCGCCAGCGCGCGCGCGGATTCGCTACGGACCTCGCTGTCCGGGTCCCGTCTCAACGCGTCGACCAGCGCCGGTACCGCCCGTTCGGCCGCCGGCGGCCCGATCAGCATGAGCCCGTACACGGACCTGGCACGTACCGTCGCGCTCGAATGTGCCAGCGCCTTCTGCAGATACGGCACGGCCGCCGCGCCGCGCCGGGCCAGCGCATTGATCAATTCCGAGTCAACGGTCGAGTCCTTCTCGGCCAAGCCCTCAATGAGGATTGGCGCCACGGCGTCCATCGCCCAGTGTTCCCGGCCCAACGCCTCAGCCGCCGCGTGGCGTACGGCCCGCTCCTTATGGTCGAGCCTGGCCTTCAGAAGGGCGAGCACCTCGGGCGAATCGGCCGCGATCCGGCCGATGGCGTTGAGCGCAGCGCACTGATCTTCCTTTTCGGGCCGGGTCGCCAGAACCGTGAGCAGCTCGCGCGCGGCGTCTTGGGCGGCAGGCCCGATCGCGGCGAGCACCTCGATGGCGGTGCGCCGGGCCGTCGCGTCTTCGCGCCGGATCTGCTCCGGCAGCGCGGGCACGGCCGGCTTCCCGATCAGCGCCAGTTGCTCACGGGCGGGTATGCCGGAATCGGGCAACGCCCGGATCAGGGCCGGCACCGCCGCCTGCGCTTTCGGCCCCATCTTGCCCAACGCGACGGCCGCCTGCCGGCGAATGCGCCGGTCCGAATGCGCGAGCGCCTTGACGAGTTCGGGGATCGCGGGCTCCCCGATCATGGCCAAGGCGTTGACCGGCGCGCGTTGATCGGTCTTGCTGTCGGCCGTCGCCGTGATCAGGTCGGGTACAGCCGCGCTCGCCGCCGGTCCGATCAAGGCCAGTGTCTCCGCTGCGCGGGTCCGATCGGTCTTGCTCGAGCCCGCGGTCAGCAGTTCCCGCAACGCGGGTACGGCGCTCGCCGCCTCCGCGCCGTGGTTCCCGAGCGCGCGGCACGCGTCGGAGCGCACGGCCAGGTTCGAGTCCTTCAGCGCGCCGGTCAACGCCTGCACGGCGGCACGTTCGCCCGGTATTCCGCCGAGCGCCTTGGCCGCCGCACTGCGTTCGCGCTGCGATTCCGCCGCGAGCAGGTCCGCGATGGCCGGCACCGCGGCGCCGGCATCGGCGCCCATCTCACCGAGCAGCCGCGTGACTTCCAGGCGCACGCCGATGTTCGCGTCCTGCAACTCCTTCACCAGCGCCGGAACGGCGGGCTTGCCGATCTTCTTCAGCGCCTCGCCCGCCGCCTTGCGCAGGCTGGGCGGATCCGCGCTCGTCACGCCGATCCCCGGCACCGTGTACAGCGGCTGGCGTTTCTTCTCCGCGCGTTCCGCCTCCCAATCCTTGAACGCCCGGATCAGCGCGGGCACGCCTTGCTTCGCCGCGGGGCCGATCGCGCCCAACGCCTCCGCCGCCTCGATTCGCGCGTAATAGTTCTTGCCCTCCAGCTTCTCAACCCACTCGCTGACGGTCTTGTCCTTGTGCACCGCCTCCCGCCCGCAGCCCGCGAGTGCGGCAACAATCAGCAGAACTGCCAATAGATTTCTTCCAGACATACGGCTTTCCTCCCGAGTGCCCAGCTTACCACAGCCATTCGACATGTAGAAGCCGCGTCTTGCGACCACACAACACCCCCAGACGGGGTTGACGGGTGAGCACGAGGCAGAAGTGCAAACCACGGAGCCCACGGAGGCAGAGAAGAGGCGCCCGCGAAAGTGCGCGAAAGGGACGCGAAAAGGGTCGTTTCGGCATGGCCCAAGTCACTCGTCAACCATGCAGCAACTTTGAACTGTTTGCGCCGACTGCGCCTTCCCTTCTTCTACACCCGCTCCCGGCGCAAACAACTCAAAGTTGCTGCGTTCGCCGGGCGGCACGTGGAAGAAGATCCTCTTCTACCGAACAGCCGGGCAACGTTGCGGGAATCGAGGATTGCCACGACGCGCATGAGGCAGGATTGACCTACAGACGTTGACGCGGCGTGGCAATCCTTTCGATTCCCGCAACAACTCGCCACGCACCACGCGGCCTACGCCAAAACCAAACAGCCCTTTTCGCGTCCCTTTCGCGTCCTTTCGCGGGCAGCTCTCCTCCGTGCGCTTCCGTGGTTCATCTCTTCGAGCTCAGGTAGGACCGCACGATTCCCGAATCCGATCATGCCCCGCGACGCACCATCACCCATTAACCATTCTCCTTGCCCCGCCGCCTGCCGGGCATTATGATTCACCCTGTCAGGCCGTGCCGCCACCGGGAGATACGGGATGCCCATCAACTTCGACGACGTGCGCCAGCTCCAGAACGCGACAGTCAAGCCGGGCGACACGTGGCTGTACAGTGCCGATTTCAACACGCCGTTCATCGGCGAACCCCACGCCCCGCTCCGGCCAAAGAATGCGGACCGGCTCGACAGCGAATGCGAAGACATCCGCCAGATCGCCGACTCCGGCGGGATCGTGCTGATCCTTGCGCACCAGGGCCGATGGAAAGGCGGCAGCGCCGATCATCTGAACACAGCCGCCGACTATCTCGGCCGCAAGCTCGGCCACAAGATCGTCTATTGCCTCCAGAACAACACGCCGCTCGCCTATGAGTATGTGGACCAGCTCGAGCCGGGCCAAATCATCGTGATGGGCAACGTCCGGTTCCACGAGGGCGAGGAGAAGAACGACGCGAAACTGGCCGCGCAGTTCGCCGACCTGGTCCGGCGCCCGGGCAATGCGGGCCGCGCGGCGATCGGCGGGTTCGGCAAAGCGCACCGCGCCAACGCGTCGAACGTCGGGCTGCTGCAGTTCGTGCCCGGCTATCTGACGAGGAGCCAGGTCCGCGAGATGCGCCAGCTCGAAGCGTGGGCGGGCGCCGCCGACGAATACTCGGTCGCCGTGCTCGGTGGGGTCAAGAAGGAGAAGATCACCGACGGGCTGACCGGCTTCTGCAAGACCTACGACGCCGTCATTCCCGGCGGCATCGTGCTGAACACGATCTATCTGGCGCAGGGCAAGCAGATCGGCGACTCGATCGTCAAAGACGGCGACAAGCGCTTCGACGGCGTCGTGAAGCCGCTGCTCGAATCGAAAGAGAGCGCGGCAAAGATCTGCGTGCCGGACGAGGTCATCATCGCCAGCCCGGCGGGCTCCGCGTTCCGGGACAGCCGCCGGATCGCGATCGACGACGGGGTGCCGGCCGGCTTCCAGATCGTGGATTTCGTGCTGCCCGATTCGGCGCTGAAGGCGCTGGACACGCTCGGCGCGCATGGCGGCCGGCTGGTGCTGGCCGGCACACCGGGCATCTACCTGTCGGGCTTCACCGTGGCGACCGACGCGATTCTCGCGACGATGAACAGGCCGAACGTGAACGCCATCGCGCTCGGCGGCGATACGGCGGCCGAAGTCCGGTTCGAGGGCCCCTCCTCCACCGGCGGCGGCGCCGCCCTCCACTTCGTCGCCGCCGGCACCACGGCGGTGTTCGAGGCGTTGAAGGCCAACAAGACGGCCTTCTCAAACGCATGACCGTTTGGAAGACCCGGCTCGCGAGACCCGCCTTCGCTCGGATAGCTACGGCGGGCAGGCTGCTCGCCCTCCATTGCCCTAGATCCGTACGCTGCATAGATCAGACGGTTTCTGCGATCCCGGGTCGGCTGGAGGGCGAGCGGCTCGCGAGCCGGCCTACTCCTCGGCCCGGCAGTCGTCGAACACCTCGCCGCACTCCTGGACAAACGCCTCGATGGAGCGGGTGCGGGCGAGTCTGGGGCCCGGCGGTTTGAGCAGGCCGGAGAAAGCCGGTTTCGGCTTGAAGTCGGGCTCGTCGGCGAACTCGGCCACGGCGAGAACGAGCAGGGCCGCGGCGCTCATACAGCAGGCGGCGACGAGCCGGCGCTTTCTCGTCATGCCGGTGGCAAAGGCGAGGTTCAGGAACAGCAGCACGAACAGCAGCGGCCCCATAAACAGGTACTTCCCGAGCGCCTGGACCCACGTGCTGTTCGCCGCGTATGCCACCTGCTCGACCAGGTTGTCCACCAACGTCACGCACGCCACCACCGCGTTGGCCAGCAGCAGGTGCGCGTGGAACCGGGTCCGGCGCCTGACGGAGTAGCCGATCAGCGCCCAGAACGCGGCCCAGGCGAAGGCCCCGATCATGATCGGCACGATCTCATCGATCAGGCCCAGCAGGCGGACTTTGGCGAAGGTCCTGAGATATTGGTCGAGCAGCAACACGCCGGCCGTCGGCAACAGGCTGGCCCAGGCGAGCAGGCGCAGCACGGCGCGCCGGCCCGGCGTGGACCAATAGCCGGCCTTCTGCGCGGGCGGCACCGGATGCGACGGGGCGCAGAGCCGCAAGCTCGTTGCGCCGATGACGAGCTCGGCGCCGGATGCGAGCGGCACGCAGCGCTCCTTCACGCGCCGGCCACGCACGTAGACCCCGTTCTCGGTATCCAGGTCTTCGACCACGAAACCTGACGGCCCCTCGGTAATGAAAAGATGCTCGGGCGATACGAGCGGGTCGGGCACGATCAGATCGTTCTCGTACCCGCGCCCGACCCGGACGGGGAAGGCGGCGAACCGCTCGATTCGCGATACGCCCCGGCTGCGGTCGACAACCTCGATGATCAGTCCCGCCACTGTATCGTCTCCATGAACTTGCGGGTGAAGGCGAGCCCGTTCTCCCGGCTCACGCCCGAAAGGAGCAGATCGACGCTCAGGCTGCGGTCCCGCTCGCCGGCCGACGCCATCCGCAGGACCACGTCGTAGAGGCGCGGGTACCGCTTGTAGTTCCGCGCGCAGAACACGATGCGCCAGACGCGGCCGGCCACCGTGACGAACCCGGTCCGGCTCTCGAAGTTCGTCACATCCTCCTTGTTCGCATGGTTCACGTCCGGCGCTTCGCCGAAAAGCGTTTCCAGCATATTGTAGAAGCGGATCGTGTTCAGACCCTTGCTCACGTGCCAATCGTACCGGTACTTCACCGTCCCGGTCTTGAACGAATGCGACAGGAATATCTGATCGGTGCTCTCGCACGTGGCATAGGTATGCCCGTGCAGGGCATCTTTCTCGCTCATCGTGTCGCCCCACGTATTCAGGGTCTCGTCCACAGCGGCCGGCACGCGCGCGTCGCCCATCGGATGAAGCGTCCAGTCGCCGGCCATCAGGCGGGACAGATACTCGCTCTGGTTGTCGTACAACTGCTGCTCGATGCGCTTGTCCAGGTCGACGGGTGTGCCGGGGTCGGCGGCCGCGACGCGGTCGAGCAGCGTCTTGAGCCGCGCGACCGGCACCAGGAAGCCGAGCTGCTGGCCCATCGTCGCCACGTTGATTCCGACAATCTCGCCGTCGCGATTGATCGCGGGCCCGCCGCTCATCCCCCGGTTCAGCGAGCCGGAAAAGAGGATCTTCTCGTAGAACGACTTCTCCAGCAGCCCGTTATAGGTGCCCTCGACGATCACCATGCCCAGATCCATGGGGTTGCCCAGGGCGAACAGGGCGGTGCCCTTCTCCAGCGCGGCGAGGCTCAGGGTGAAGTGTGGCGTCGAGTCCCGGTCGGACTGCAGCACGGCCAGATCGTGGATGACATCGATGTCCACCACTTCACCCGTCCCGGTCTTGCCGTCGGGCCCGACGTATTCCAGCCGGTACTGGTCCGGATCGCGGATGACGGGGAAGACAACGTGGTAGTTGCTGACCAACCGGCCCGAGCCGTTCACGCAGAAGGCGGATCCGGTCCCCGCCTTCTTGCCGGACGTGCGCTCAATGACGCGAATCTGGTAGATGCGGTCCTGGTAGACCCGGTACAGCGCGTCGGCCTCGTCGATCTTCTGGTCCGCGCGGGCGAAGGGGGTGAGGAGCACCGCCACGAGGACGATCGTTATCTTGCCGTGCATGGTCATTCTCGGTCGTGCGGCGGCCTACGGCCGCCGCCAAGGGTTTCAGGTGTCGGGTTTCAGGTGTCAGGTTCTTCGCTCCGTTGACGCCTGAAGGCCTGTTCGTCGCGCCGTAGCCGTACAGTGTCGTCTGGCGACGCGGCGCCACACATTAGAGCACAGTTCGCGCTGAAAGCGAATGGAATTCGTCGGGTCGCAGTCATGGATCGGGCTCATTCGTCGAATACCGCGCGTGCGGCTTGGGGGTTCGACGGTTCAGTCCGGAAATCCGAGGCAAGTTCCCGAGTAAGTTCTCGAGCAAGTTTGCTTATCATGACCAGAACGGGTGGTGCCAGGCGCCCCTACCCCAGCGCCTCCGGGTTCACGCAGTAGAGGGGCGGTTCGCCGGAGAGCAGGAGCGCGACGTTTCGGGCGGCGGAGCGCTGCAGGTCGCGCTGCGACTCCTCGCTGTACCAGCCGGCATGGTCGGTCAGCACGGCGTTTTCCAGGGCGAACAGCCGGCAGTCTTTCGGGGCCGGCTCCTGCTCGAAGACATCGATGCCGGCGGCGGCGATCTCGCCCTGTTCCAGGGCATCGGCGAGCGCCTCGGTATCGACGAGCGGGCCGCGCGAGGTATTCACGAGGATGGCGGAACGTTTCATCGCCTTGAGTTCGGCCTTCCCAATGAGGTGCCGGGTCTGATCGGTGAGCGGGGCGTGCACGGAGATGTAGTCGGCTTCAGCGAGCAGGTCGGGCAGCTCCACTTTGCGCGCGCCGAGCTTCTCGACATCCGCGGCCGAGAGGTAGGGGTCATAGACCAGCACATCCGAGAGGCCGAGTCCGGACGCCTTCTTCACGAGCGTGCGGCCGATGGCGCCGGAGCCGACCAGTCCGAGCACCTTGCCGGCCACGCGGTAGATCGGCGTCTTGCCCGGCACGTTCCATTCGCCCTTGCGCACGTGGCGATCGAGCAACGCCGTCTTGCGCGCACAGCTCAGGAGCAGAGCCAGCGCGTGCTCGGAGACGTCGTCGTTGCAGTAGTTGCGCACGTGCAGAACGGCGATCTTCCTGGCGGTCGCCGCCTCGACATCCACGTTGTCGACGCCGACCCCGTAGCGCGAGATGCAGCGGCAGCGCGTCATGGCGCCGATCGTCTTGGCGGTGATTGGGGCCAGGTTCACGATCAGCGCATCGATGTCGGCACCGAGCCGGGCGATCGTGGCCGGGTCGTCGCTGCGTTCCAGGACGACGTCCGCGCCGATCCCGTGCAGGATCGTCATCTCCTCGTCGTGCGAGTCGTATCGGCTCTCGGCGATCAGGACTTTGTGGGTTGGCATGGTGCTCCATCCTCCGTTGAGATGTCATGAATGAACCGCACGTCGAGTCGATGTCTGACGGCACGAGGCAGAATAGCCGCAAAAAGGCACAAAAGGCACAAAAAACGGCACAAATACGTTATGGGAATCGCGCCCGCACAGTCGTGCGGGCACGATTCCCACAACGTGGCCCGTTTCATCACGCACACAAGCCGCGCAAAGTAGAAGAGCCGTCCCGGCTCTTCCTCCGCGACGGCATGACGTGCCGTCGGGGCCGGCCGGGCCTTCGGCCCGAGGGAAGCGGCGAGACGCCGCTTCTACTCTCCGCAAGCGGGCCAACGGCCGGGCCGCGGCATCATACCGGCTTGCTCGACGTCTGGATCATCTCGACGTTCCGGTTCGGGCAGCGGAAGATGCACATGCCGCAGGCGAGGCATTTGTCTTCGTCGAGCTGGACGCGCCCCTGCGGGTCGGTCTGCCAGGCGAAGACCTTGCAGATATCCTTGCAGATCTCGCAGCCGGCCCCGCACCCGCAGGCGAGGCAGCGCGACGCCTCGCGCACGGCCTCCTCTTTCGTCAAGGTTCGGGTGTATTCCTTGAACGTCTTGCCGCGGCGCGCGGGCGGCGCGACGCGCGGGGCGGGCCGCCACTCGCGCGGCCGGTCGCCGGTGCGCTGCAGCACGGCATCCTTGTCCACCATCGTCTTCTCGGCGTCGTACTCCAGAAACGCCCTCTTTCCGGCGAGCGCCTTGTCGATCGAGACGGCGGCACGTTTCCCGTCGGCGATCGCGCCGATCACGTTGGCTGGTCCGCGCGCGCAGTCGCCGCCGGCATAGACGCCGCGGATGTTGGTGGCGCCGGTCGCCTCGTCCACCTGGATCGTGTTCCAGCGCGTCATGGCCAGATCCTGCCCGGCGGCGACGTTGACGCCCTGGCTCACGGCGGAGATCACGAGGTCGACGGCCAGCTCGAATTCGGTGCCCGGCACTTCGACGGGCCGGCGCCGCTCGGACTTGTCCTTATCGCCCAGCACGTAGTTCAGCAGGCGAATCCGCTCGACGCGCCCGTTGCCGACGATCTTCTGCGGCGCGGTCAGGTACATGACGCTGACGCCCTCTTCCTCGGCTTCCTGCAGTTCCTCGCGGGTAGCAGGCATCTCGTCGCGCGTGCGCCGGTAGAGAATGAACACGCGTTCAGCGCCCAGCCGCACGGCAGTCCGTGCGGAGTCGACGGCCGTGAAGCCGCCCCCGATCACCGCGACGCGCTTGCCGGTCAGCTTGCGCCGGGTCGCCGCTTCGCGCGCCTGTTTCAGGAACGCGACCGCGCTGACGCTGCCCGGCAGGTCCTCGCCCTCGATCTGGAGCCGCGCGCCCTCGTGCGCCCCGATCCCGATGAACACGGCGGCGAAGCCCATCCGTTTGAGGGCGGGCAGCGAGATCTTCGTGCCGAGCGGCATGTGGGTCTTGAACCGGACCCCGAGCTCGCGAATGACATCGATCTCCTTCTGCACATCCGCCGCGTTCAACCGGAAGGCGGGTATGCAGGAGGTCAGCATGCCGCCCAGCTTCGCGGCGCCCTCGAAGACGGTGACCCGGTAGCCGGCCCGCGCGAGGTCGTAGGCGCAGGCCAGGCCGGCCGGCCCGGACCCGATCACGGCGACTTTCTGCCGCTTCTTCGCGCCTTTGGCCGAAAGGATCCTGGGTTTCCAGCCCTTCTGCTCGGCCATTTCGAGCACGAACCGCTTGATCTCGCGGATCATGACGGGCTCGTCTTTGAGCGCGCGCGTGCATTCGCGCTCGCACGGATGGTCGCAGATCTTGCCGCAAATGGATTGCAGAGGGGAGCGCGACATGATGAGCTGGTAGGCCTCTTCGAACTCTTCGGCGGCCACCTTGCGCACGTAGCCCTGTGCCGGCACGGAATTGGGGCAGGCATAGGTGCAGGGCGCGACGAGGCCCGGGTTGATCTTGCGGGCGTGCCCGGCATAGAGCGTGAGGGCCGGCGCGCTGGTGATGGCGGGCACGAGGATGTCGCGCATGTCGCGCGGCTTGCGGTAGCGCTTCTCCTTCAGGTAGCCTCTGAACCCCGCAATGAACTCGGGCATGAACCCGAACCCATACACAAGCGTCGCGGCGCAAATGCCGACGAGGTCCGCGCCGCACATCATCATCTCAACGGCGTCCTGCCAGGTCGTCACGCCGCCGGTCGCGGTGAGGACCGGTTCCGGGCCGACCATCCGCCTCATTTCGTACACATCGCGCAGCGCGAGCGGCTTGAGCCACTCGCCGTTCATGCAGGCCATGCCGATCTCTTTCTGCAGGTGGTACATGGAACCGGTGGGCCGGTCCAGGTCGATCGGCGGCACGCCGAGCCGGTTCGCGTTCCCGCCCACCGCGTCCGCGCCGGCGTCCAGCGCCGCCTTGGCGATTCGGGCCTGGTCCCCGCCTTCGGGCGTGATCTTCACGAACAGCGGCACGCGGGTCTCGGCTTTTGCCGCGCGTACAATCTCGGCAATCGCGCGTTCGTTCTGCCCCAGACTCGCGCCCGTCTGGTGCTCGCTCTCCTGCCGGCCGGTAAGGTGCACGTTGAACGACATGTTCGGGCAGCACATGTTCAACTCGTTGATGTGGACGCCGGCCGCCTCGCACTTCTTCGCCATGTTCACCCAGCCGGCGACGCCTTTCGGGCCGGCATAGGTGATGTTGGAGAACAGCACGACGTTCGGCGCGCGCTTCCGGCCCAGCTCGATCAGTTTGAGCAACTCCTTCAACAGCAGCCGTTTCTCCGCCGTGAAGCTCAGGAAGTTGCGGCTTGGGTAGTACCCGTAGCGCGGCAGCCTGTTGATGTAGGGCTCGGGATCGATCGTCAGCTTCAGCGACGCGCCGCCCCAGCCGCAGGCCTCGATGCGTTCAAGCTGCTCGATCGTCATGGTCGTCGGCCCGGACGAGACGTAGAACGGATTGCGGAATTTTACGCCGGCGCAGGCGACCGGGATGTCGAAGTCGGTGTTCTTTGGCATTACCACTCTCCCTGAATGGTCTTTCCTTCCCGGCTCGAGCGGTACATGGCGTCGACAATCTGCAGGCAGGCCAGCCCGGCTGCCCCGCTGAGGCCGTACATGGGCGGCTCGTTCTTGAGCACGCAGTCAACCGCATAGGCCAGTTCGTGCACATAGCCGAGATTGTAGAACTCGTCCACGGCCGGCCGGGTCCAGCCGAGCGTGTTGTCCGTCTTCTCCAGCGCATAGGCGTAGCCGGGCCGGCTGTAGACGTCGAGGCTGGAGCCCATCGTGAGGTCGGCCTTGACGAGCCCTTCCTTGCCGTAGATCTCGACCTTGTCGTCCATGCCGCCGACGGTCACGTAGTTGCCCTCGACGAACGCGTGCTGGCCGTCGGCGAACTTCAGGATGCCGACCGCCCAGTCTTCGCCCGTGTTGTCCTTGTGCACGTAGTTGTCCGCGCCGCCGCCGTTCACTTTGCCGATCACCTCCACCACCTTGTTCTTGCCGCCCCCGGACAGGAAATGGAGGATCCAGCCGATGGGATGGATGGCCAGGTGAATGAGGCATCCGCCGCCGCAGGTCTTGGCGTTCTTGGCGAACGGGCTGTGCGTGCCGCAGTGCGTCTCCTTCGCTTTCACATAGACCACGTCGCCGACCGCGCCTTCGTCGACGATCGAGATCACGCGGCGCAAGGCGGGGGCGAAGCACCAATCCTCGGCATAAAACAGCTTCACGCCCGCCTTCTCGCAGGCCGCGATCATCGCTTCGCCGTCTTGGATGTTCGTGGCCAGCGGCTTTTCGCACAGGATGTGCTTGCCGCGTCTTGCCGCCTCGAGCACCACTTCATGGTGCAGGAAGTTCGGCACACAAACCGAAATCAACTGGATATCGTCCCGGTCAAGCATCTGCCGGTAGTCTTCATACGTGTCCGGGATATTCCACTTCCTGGAAATGGCCTCCAGGTTGTCGATCGCGCCGACGGCCACGACCTCCGCCTTCTCGTTGCGGCTGTAGCTGTCGCAATGGAAGTCGGCGGCAAACTTCGACCCCACAATCCCGATTCGCACCTTGTCCATGCTGATTGGCCTCCCGTGAGCGGTTTGACGATACAATAGATTGTTCTCCAGCGCGCAAGCAAGAGCGCTTACGGGCGGTTGCAGCGGCCCGAGGCACTCTTGACCCAATGCGGGCTTCGCTCGCAACCCAGAGGTCACAGGTCGGAGATCAAAGCTCAGCGGCTTCTCGCCAAGCATGACGTTCTGCCTGACTTCTGACCTCTGCCCTCTCAGGACCCGCAAATTTCCTGTTTTTCGCTGCAGCTTTCGACAACGAAGGCGCTAGTGCCGCCCCCTGCCCGCCGGGCGCGGCCGAGCAGGCGTCGTGTGCGGGTTAGTATGGCACAGGGCAGCCATAAATGCAACCATTTAGTTGTTTTTGGCACTCAACTTCCTTTCGGGAGCCGGGCGTGCAAAGTTGCCGCATGGGCTGAGGGCGGCCGAACGCGCGTGGCGTGTCTGCCGGCCGGCCTGGGCTGGCAGCCGCGAACGGCGGCGCGCAGGGCCGACCTCTCCAGTGTCTGCAGGGACTGGCCGCCGCGGCCCGCTGTGCCCATGCGCACTCCGCGGCCGGCGGCTCGCGAGGACGCTCGCCCTCCATCTTACGCACGATATCGTATGTTGGGAGGGCGAGTGCCGTGCCTCCCGAAGCAGCGAGCCCGGCGAGACGAAGGCGGGTCTTGCGAGCCGTCTTTTTCGACAGGCTCAACGCTTGTCTTGATGCATCCGGGCAGCACTCAGTCCGGCTGTGTGCGTTGTCGCCGCGGCCTGGAGCGGGGCGCGGGTTTGGCGTTGGGATCGTACTCAGGATTCGGCTGATCGGGGACGGGCGCGTTAAGCTGGCGGCGCCAGGTTTTCATCCACTCGTGCAGTTCGGCGGTCTTATCGGGCATCTGAGCGGCGAGGTTCTGCTTCTCGCCGATATCCGTCTCCAGATCATAGAGTTCCAGGGCGCCGTCCTCGAAGTATTCGATCAGTTTCCACCGCCCCTTGCGCACGGCCCCGCAGGGCGTGGTGCGCCACGGCGGTTTGTGCGCGTCGGCTTTGAAGCCGCCGGGCAGGCCCTGGAGGTAACAGGGAAAATGCCAGAACAGCGCCTCGCGCGCGAGCCGGTCCGCGCGGCCGGTGAGCAACGGCACGAGGCTGGTGCCGTCAAGCACCTGCGTTTCCGGCTGGGGCACGCCCGCGAGTTCGAGGAAGGTGGGGTAGAAATCGATGCTGATCACGGGCACGTCGCACGTCGTACCGGGCTTGACGCGGCCCGGCCACCTGACGACGAGCGGCTCCCGTATCCCGCCCTCGTAGAGCATGCCCTTGCAGCCGCGCAGCGGGCGCATATTGGTTGCGCCGCCATACCCGCCGTTATCGGAGAAGAAGACGACCACGGTGTTGTCCACCAGGTTGAGTTCCTCGAGTTTGCGCAACACGCGTCCGATGTTCGCATCGGTGTTCTCGATCATGGCGGCGTAGACCGGGTGGTCGTGCTGCGTGTCGGTGCCGCGCGCCCGGTTCGCGGCCAGTTTCTGTTTGTACTTCTGGACCAGCTTCGGCTTCGCCTGCAGCGGCGTATGCACGTCGTAGTAGGCGAGATACATGAAGAACGGGTCGGTCTTGTGCTGCGCGAGGAAGTCCAGCGCGCGGTCGGTGACAAAATCGCACAAGTGCGTGCCGGCGGGCGCGTCGGCCAGGTTGGGCGCCTCGCGGGACCAGGGCGCGAAGTAGCCGCCGGGCGGGCTACCGGCGGCGAACCCGCCGATATTGACGTCGAACCCCTGCCCCAACGGTCCGGTCTCAGCGCCACTGCCCAGATGCCATTTCCCGCCGTGGAAGGTGGCATAGCCGGCGGCTTTCAGCGCCTCGGCCGGTGTGACGCGTTCGGCGGGCAGCGTGCGCGAGTTTTCGACCGGGATCAGCTTGCGCTGGTTCGCCTGGCCGCGCGCGGAGCTGCCGACGGTGTAGATGCCGTGCCGGGGCGCGTATTGCCCGGACATGATCGACGCGCGGGTCGGCGCGCAGTTCGGCCCGTTGGCGTACGCGTGGGTGAACACGACGCCGTCACGCGCCAGTGCATCGATATGCGGCGTCTCGTAGAAGTCCGTGCCCATGAACCCGGTGTCTTTCCAGCCCATATCGTCGAGCAGGATAAACAGGATGTTGGGCCGTGCCGCGCGCGGCGGTTGCGCGCGCAGCCAGCGGGGGGCGGCCAGAGCGGCCAGCGGCAGTGCCGTGCGTTTCAGGAACTCGCGTCGCGATACAGCTCGCCTCGCCATAGGAATCTCCCTTCGTCCGCCTGCCGGGTAAAATAGGGCTAAGGGACAGCATAGCGGTCGTTGGCGTGTTCGACCAGCTCGGATTCGGGAGGCAGGCGGGGGCCTTGCCAATCTGACGACGGCGGCGCTAGAATACCAGGTAATTTCTGAGCAGGCCCTGAATACTGCCCGGCGCAAGTTATTGTAATGTTCCCCGCCCGAGGAGGGTTCCGGCCATGCCTACGATCCCCGCCGTGACGCGCAGTTGGCTGTTCGGTTTGTTGCTGGCCGCTGGTGCCGGCGGCGCGGAGCCGGCCGGCACGCTGATCTTTCGCACCGGCTTCGAACGGGAGACGATCGGCAAGCCCGCGGGGTGTCACAACGACATCGTCGGGGCGGACAAGTCGGTTCCGGCGCCCAACGACTGGGAGAAAGATCTGGAGGGCCACCCGCTGATCGGCAAATTCGTGATTCAGTTCTCCAAGGGCAATGCCGACGACCGCCGCGCGCGGATCGTGGACGACCCAACGGGCGCGGGCCGCGGCCGGGTCCTAGAATTCTGGATGAAGAACGCGCTGCAGCCGACTTCCGGTACGCACTTGAAGGGGCGCATTCAGGTGAACATGACGAAGTGTTCGCCGGCGTTCAACGAGATGACGTCGCGCATGAAGCTCTTCTTGCACCCGAACTTCCGCGTTCTGGAGCAGATGGAGCAGCGGCTCACTTGGCTGACGCTGAAGGAATACTGGACGAATCCGGATTGGGGCCAGAACCTCCCGCACTTCAGGATCTCGCTCGGGCTGGCGAAGAAGGCGGGCGTCGGCGAGAGGCTCTACTGGCATCTCGATTCCACGCGTACGGTTCGCCACGCCCTGTACTGGCGGACGGACACCCATGACCGGCGTATCTGGGTCCCCATCGGCGAATGGTTCACGTTGACCGTGTATTACAGGCAGGGCGACGCCGCTTCCGGCCGGTTCAGGATACGGATCACCTACGCGGACGGGCGGGAACAGGAGCTGTTCGACGTCACGAACTGGACCATGAGCCCGGACAATCCCGACGAGCAGACGGGCATGGCGTTCTGGAACCCGATGAAGCTCTACGCGCACGAGAAGACGTTCAGCTACATCCGCGACAACGCGGGCCCCGCCACGGTGTACTGGGACGACTGGGAACTGTACCAGGGCGACGCGTATTCGAGGTGAGCGCCTGCGCCGCGGCCCCACAACCACCCGTCAGTCTTTCGTACAACTTGTTCGGAAGGGAAACTTGCTCGAGAACTTACTCGAAAACTTGTCTCGAAATTCTCGCGTGAACCGCTGGGCGGGGAATCGGGGCAGTCCGGCCCGACAAGCTCGCAGTCACCAGCCGGTTCGCTCGGAGTCCCCAGATCAACCGCCGACTGGGCAATCGAGCAAGTTCGCGAGTCAGTTCTCGATCAAGTTCGGAGAGAGAGTCCGGTTGCCAACCTGCGGCTGCACGCGATCCCGCCCCGGCGGCGGGGCACGTGAACTGTGACGCTCGCCGCCGAAGGAGACGGAAACGTCGCCCTGCAGCGTACACGCGGGGGGGGGGGGGGGG